>NZ_QQPQ01000006.1 GCF_003346715.1 Oceanispirochaeta sp. M1 | reverse complement strand
GAAGAAAAGGGCAAAAAATATTGACTGAAAGTTGCCACTTGATGTAAGAACAATTAACAGGTTGAATGATGCCTATGAAGTGGCAACTTTCGTCCGGAACAGGTGGCAACTTTCACCGGAATGCGCAATTATATCTCAACTATTCCAAAAACCCAAATAAATGATTTATCGATCATTATATACTAGGGTAAACAGAAATTGTGAGTATCCTTTTCAGTGAAAATAGGAAAGCAGAACTCTGGCAGAACAATAAAAGCTATTATGCCAATCTACTGTCAGCCTGTACGGGAATGCGTTTACGAGAAGTCCTGGGATTACAGTACCAGGATGTTAATAACAATATAGTTACGGTCAATAAGCAGTACTCTCCCAAATACGGGTTGACCCCGACAAAAACCAAAACGGTCAGAAGTATTCCCATCCCTCCTTCGATAAGCTCTGCCTTTGTCAGTATGGAACATACATCAGAGGAGGATTTCATCTTTGCTTCAGCAAATAATCCCCGGATTCCCATCCATGGCACAAGCTGCTCCTACGCCCTTAGAGGGGCATTAAAGAGAATGGGCATGAGGGCAGATGAAATAAAGGAGAAGAACATCTCCTTTCACAGCTGGCGGCATTACTTCAATACCATCATGCGAAGCAACAATATCACGGACAGTAAACTGCAGAAGATGACGGGTCACAAATCGGCTCAGATGACAGACTATTACACCCATTATGAAATAGAAGACTTGAAAGAGATTGCAGAGATCCAGGCCAAGATAGTACCGGGATCAATTTGATCCTTATAAAAGGTAGGGTATTCCCTACCCCCGGGTTTCAAAAAAATCGATTACAGTATTTCTAGAGAAGATTGAAATCTTGTATTGGCCCAATCTGACAGTGCTAACACAGTGTCAGATCTTGTTATCCCAGTGGGCCTGAGGGTGTTATCAAAGCAATCTATGGGAGGAAATAATGGACGGATTATTAAATGTTGCTGATGCTGTCGACTTTACCCGGCTGAGTACCAAGACCCTGTACAGCTATGCCTCTCAGAAGAAACCATCAAAAAGGCTAATGACAACGTAGATCCTGGTATCGACTATATCAACAGCCTCATAGAACAGAATCTCTTTTTCATCTGCTCAGGAAATATATGACATTAGCAGAAGAACTTAGACCTTCAATGAGATCGATTTATCTTCTATAAATAGCTTTGTGAGTTTGACAAATGATACCGTATACGCTATCATTTTGTATGAAATATAGAGAACTTGCAAATCCAAAGAATGTAAGATTCAGTGATTTGCTCAAGATTTGTACAGACCTTTTTGGAAAACCAAGGATTCGGGGTAGTCATCATATTTTCAAGACACCATGGGAGGGTGATCCGAGAATCAACATCCAAAAAGATGGCAAAGATGCTAAACCATATCAAGTTAAAATGGTTTTGAAAGCCATTGAAAGATTAGAGGCTACAAATGGAAAATAGAGAATTGATTGATAAATACACTTACAGAGTTGAATGGTCTGAAGAGGATAATACTCATATAGCAAAATGTCTGGAGTTTCCATCTCTGATGGCTCATGGGGCAACATCAGTTAAGGCACTAAATGAGATGGAAGTTGTTGTTACAGAAACTATCGAGTGGATGGGAGAGGATGGAGAAGATATCCCAGAGCCATTTGGTTTGAAAAAGTATAAAGGGAACCTTACATTAAGAGTTCCTCCAGAACTACATAAGAATTTAGCTATAAAATCAGCTGAAGAAGGAATTTCAATAAATAAGTATATTCTTTCTAGAATATCAGCTGCCGTATAAATTATAAAAGTCCAAAATTAGACATAACGTTTCGCGAGTACCCGAAGTTACGACCGAAGGCAGCAATTTGGGCGGAGGCGCTTGTCGCCGTAGCCGGTTACTCGCTGTTATTGGAAGTATCATCCTGAAGGATTATCTCTTCTGTTCCCGCGATTCTTTATCCTATCAGACTACCAGGACAGATGCCTGTATATTGATTTTGAATTTTTACTTTGCAATTTTTTTTTGTATTTCTTGACTTGTTTCTGGGCCATTACGTTTCTTTTTATTGCAGACATATGCTTTTTTAATCTCATAGGTCTGAAGAATATCCGGATGATTTTCATGGATTAAATTGATCGTAGATTCCAACTGATCAAGTGCATGATTCCGCCACTTTTGACGGGCATCCTTTAACTCAATCAAATAGAGAAGGCCCTTGGAAGTTAACATACCATCACAACGTCCACGATTTTCGAGTTAAGTATCAGACAAGACACATTTATCTATTGCTGTGAACACCAATTCCTTTTTACTCTCATTTTTGACTATTGCAATCAAATCTTTTGGGTCAGTTGTAGAGGTATAAGCCTTGGTACTGTCCTGAGGATCACAGATTCCGAATTCATGGTCTTTTCTTGCCGTTTCCTGACAGTCTGTTTTAAAGAAATTAAGGCTCATAATTGATCTTCTATATCAAGAAGAGCATCAAATAAATCATTTCCTTCCCGAAGCCCCTTATTCAAATAATTATCATCAGGCAGAATCCCCTCATAAGGCTCGAGCTTCTTAATACTGCCGTCTGTTTCATTACACTCATAAACATTCAGATTTGATACTTTAACAGAAATATTTTTAGGTATGATTGAGGTCAAAGTATATTCAAGATCTTTATTATCAATGCGCTCCCAAAGACTACTAGCCTGTAAAGCCAAATTCATATAGGAAAGAATATAGGGACTATGAGTTGTCATGATTAATTGATTTTTATCTTTACGTGAATTCTCTTTCAATAAAGATTTTTTCAGTAAATCCCATTGCGATCCTGGTGATAAATTTTGTTCCGGTTCCTCAACTATATTTATAAACGCTGATTTATTGAATCTGCCTGCAATCGATGAAATAGCGATTCTCTGCTGTTCAACGGTTAAACTTTAATTACTCCAGATCAATTCCATTTCCCTTTTAAACTTATTCATTGCATCTGGTGACATGGGCTGTTCTTTTTGATCCAATATTGACTGGGATAGATGGTGAGTCACGATAAACAGGGGAACCAGAGATTGAAAGCCGCTTGATGAATGACTGAGACTGATTCTGTAATTCTCTCCTGTAATGTTGAGATTTCTGTTTAATCGATCATATGTTATCTTGGCATTGTTTATAGGAAGATCAAATTCCTTTTTTATGGATTCACTGGCTTTTTCAAATTCAATTAGAAATTCACTCATTGCCTGTGAATTAAGTTTTAAATCTCGAACCCTACCCATATATGAGAGAAAATTACGTTCTGAAGGGACATACATGATCTGAGGTAAAGAATATTCATAATTTTCATTTTCAGAGATTATTAGTTTTCCATTCAGATACTTAATCTTAAAAGCATCTCCTTCGTAATCTATTTCAGAACCTTGTGGAATCATCAAGTCAGACTCATTAAGATAACGCTCTAAACGGTGATAGGGTAAGAATGTATTTTTTAATCGATTATCTTCTTCAAACCATTTTCTTTTAAAATCACCTCGATATAGAGCTTTTTCTATCCAGAAAAATGTTGATATTAGTTTCGCAACTGTACTTTTACCAGATCCTTGATTCCCGACAAATAGAGTGATTTTATTTATATCTATCCAACCATCATTTTCGATAAGCCCCTCTTTGATGGGGCCGAAATTCTTTATTCTGATTCTACTCATGGGAAACTCCATTAGCTCTCTTTGCTAGAGTACATGTTATCATTATTGACAGATTCTTTGAATGTTGAATAATTTTCCTTGATATCAACTATTTAAATTTACTTCATATCTTTGACTATCCTTCTACTCAAAGAACCAGAATACATCTTTGGACTCCAATGCTGTAGGAACTACCTCTAAACATGACGTCTTTCTGGTTTAAGAAATTACTATCCATACATTCTCTTATATCAATTAAATACCTAGGGTAAACCCTAGGCCCCAAACCGCTCATCCCGCTCTAAAATGATCCTATGAGTGATAAACGCGGGGAGACAAGTCATGGCCACAACAAGAACACCAGAACCATCCTGGAAAAAAGCAGCGTCTGGGATTTCACCCTCCTCCCCCGTTTATGGAATTTTACCTCAGTAGATCATTTTATTTCGTATCAAAAAACAGAGGGCGGTTTAACAAGTAATAGGAAACAGCCGCTCACCAAGGACCGTCTGTGACAAAGAAGACCATTCTTGTCAGCAGTAAGGATGCCTTCACCGGCGCCATGCTTGTGAACATTGTAGAAAAGGCACACATAGGCTCTATCTGCTCCTATTGCTCCGACGGCCCCACGACCCTTCAAAATATTGAAAGATTTCACCCCCAGTTTATAGTACTGGATCTCTTCCTCCCCAGAATGAACGGAATCAGCATTCTCAGGGAAATGAAGAGGCAGCAGAAGAGTCCTCTGTCCCTCTGTTTCTGCCGGAGGCTGAACAAGGTTTTGGGAGTCAAGGCGGTCAAGAACGGAGCAACTGGTCTCATCGATTACAGATCCAACCCAGAAGAGTTCCGCCGCAGCATCGAAAAGACCTCCCGGGGTATCAAAACCTACCCCGGGGAGATCCAGGAACTTCTGGATGACAAAGACTTTGAGATCTGTCCCCAGAAATATACAAAGATAACCACACGACAGTCCCAGATCCTGGAACATGTATCCCAGGGTAAAAGCAATAAAGAGATCAGCTGGATATTGGATATCCATCTCAAAACGGTTGAAAAGCACAAAAACAGATTGAGAGAGAAATTAGGACTCAACAGCATGGCCGAGCTTGTTCACTACGCCATCCGGAATGGAATTACAGAAAAGGATGAAGGCATAGATATGTGAACTGCATCACTCTGGATCAAGCCGGGGAGATCAAAGATTCAAGCTGTCTGCTACAAGTCTGATCACCATGTGTAACCGAATCATACCTGCTCTGAATTCCTTTTTTGATTATGACAGACTTGGGTACGATGTATTTCTATGAATAATTCTTATTGAACATTTATCTGGAATAATTCATCTCTGACCGCTTTCTCTACAAACTTATTAATAGAAAGCTTCATCATACGAGCTGTAATTGCCACTTCCTTATGTAATTCAGGTGTTAAACGTAAATTAAATTTTCCAGAGTATGGTTTTTCTGGTTCAACACCGTCTTCCTTACACCAGGAAATATAATCATCTATAGATTCAGAAAATGCTCTTTCCAACTCATCAACAGTCTTTCCCTGGAATGTGATCACATCTTTGGTATTGATAACTTCTCCATGAAAGATATGAGCATCAGAATCAAAATGAACGTCTCCAATATATCCTTTGTATTCCATCATGGCTTTATTCCTATATTTATTAAAAATTTTCGAACAGAAACAACCGCCCCTTTATCGGTCATTGTTTTGGCTGAGGCCTATGTAATACAGCTCTGCAGTTGTTTTTCTTCACCCTAACCCTTGAACCCGAAATCAGGAAAACAGCTCTACCCGCCTCAGGAAGCCCACATCATTATGGAATGGGCTGTTAATACTCTTCTCAACAAGGAAGTAGTCCGCTTCAACACCAAAACACGCCCTCCAGAAGATCATCAACCACATCGACAACAAAAAAGAAGTCGTCCTCTCCGGAAGATTCCCCTGAACAAGGGAACCATAGAAAGGAAATTACGTTCTGAAGGGCCATACAATAATCCTCTTCAATTAATTATATAAGATTTTGTTGACAATAAATAATTGAGAACTAAATTTGTTAGTATAGCCAATTTGTTTACTCTAATCAGAGGTTAGTAATGAAATATAATAAAGCGATTATCCCACATTTATGGTTTGATACACAGGCCGATGAGGCTGTGAAGTTCTATTGTTCCTTATTTCCCAAATCAAAAATGATCTCTAGAAGTATAATTGAAGATACTCCTTCCGGTGATTGTGATTCTCTTATATTTGAAGTCTGGGGACAGAGATTTGAAGCGATCAGCGCAGGACCACAATTCCAATTAAATCCCTCTATCTCGATGATGGTAAATTTCGATCCTCTTTTTTTTCAGGAACAGGAAAATCCTGAAGAAGCTGCAAGAGATGAGTTGAACAGAATATGGAAGAGGCTCATAGAAGGTGGAGAAGCTTTGATGGAGCTGGGAGAATACGATTTCAGTCCCTTTTACGGCTGGGTGAAGGACCGTTTTGGTATGACCTGGCAGCTGATACTTACCGATCCCGGCGGTGATCCGAGACCCCCTATTATCCCATCCATGCTGTTTGTCGGTAATATTTGTGGCAAAGCAGAAGAGGCAGGCCTTTTTTATAGATCTATATTTCCTTCTTCAGAAAAGGGTTTAATGGTCAGGTATCCCACCGGTATGGAACCGGATAAAGAGGGGACTGTCATGTTTTCCGATATCAAACTGAGTGAGACCTGGATAACTGTCTCCGACAGCGCTTATGATCATAAGTTTCAATTCAATGAAGCCTTGTCATTTATCATTTCCTGTAAAGATCAGAATGAAATAGATTACTTCTGGAATAAACTCTCAGCGGTATCCGAAGTAGAGCAATGCGGATGGCTGAAAGACAAATTTGGTGTTTCCTGGCAGATTGTACCTGAGGATCTAGGTAAATTGATGAATGATGGAATTGATAGTCAGAAACAGGCAGTGACAAAAGCCTTATTAAACATGAAGAAATTGGATATTGCTGAGTTACATCGGGTTTTTAATGAACATAGGAGTAAAAAATGAGTGATACTAGAACATGAAATGATTGCCTTTTCACTGGCAGATGGGTAGAGAAGTGAAAATCTTATTCTAAACAGAAGCAGCGGTTACAAAAGTTACTGAAACATTTGATCCCGATGATCAAGCTTCACCGGAGATGCAAAAGGCAGGCTGGCAGGCTATTCTCGATAATTTTAAGGTACATGTCGAGTCACTGTAAAGAGTCATGACTATCCTATTAATCTTAAAGAGCATATGTATTTGGAGAGACGATGGCTGAAAATAAAACTAAACCGACATTAGCATCAGTAGATGATTTTATTTCAAATATTGATAATCCTCGACGTAAAGCAGATTCAATTATATCTTTAAAAATTTACGAGGAAATTACAAAGCTTCCACCTGTTATGTGGGGTACTTCGATTATAGGCTTCGGGGAACTTCGATATAAATATGAAAGCGGGCGGGAAGGAATCATGCCAATAGCCGGGTTTTCACCTAGAAAGTCAAATATGACTTATTATATTGGTGACGAATTTAAAGAAGCAGCAGAACTTTACAACCGATTGGGAAAGTATAAAAAATCAGTAGCTTGTCTTTATATTAATAAACTCGATGATATTGACTTACAGGTTTTAAAGGAGATTATAGCTTGTGACTTTGAAGTATCAATTCAGTCTAAAGACTCTGCAACCTGCCATAATTAACATATTTTAATTTGAGTTTAATTATGAGTCTTGATTAAAAGATCAAGACTCTATTTGTTTTCCTCCAGATCGTATAATAAACTTAGATTAGTATTGAAATACGGAGGTTAGTTATTAATGCATTACAAAGTTGAAGTTTTGATAGATATTCCTCGTGAAAAAATGATAGCGATATTTGATAATCCTGACAATCTAAACAAATGGCAACCAACTTTCCTGGGAATTGAGCATGTTGAGGGAATTCAACGAACAAAAGATGCTAAATCTCGTCTACGTTATAAACAGGGAAAAGGCGAAATGGAAATGATAGAAACTATACTTGTTTATAATATGCCTGACGAATTTTCCTGTACTTATGAAGCTAATGGCGTGCTCAATATCAATAAGAATTATTTCTTTGCAGAAGGTGATAAAACCCGATGGGTAACAGATACAGATTTTCAATTCACCAGCTTTCCAATGAAACTGATGGGTATGTTGCTTCCCTTCATGTTTAAATCACAAACGAAACAGATGATGCAGAATTTTAAAATGTTTGCAGAAACTGGCAAAACAGCAAAAGCCTAATCAATTAGATTCTTGGTTGAGGATTTTGATTGTTAAACAAAATCCGAATTTTTTTTAAGTAATATAATCCAGGAGGAGGATATATGACACTTACACCTTACCTTAATTTGCCCGGTAGCGCTGAAAAAGCAATAAACTTCTATAAAGACATTTTTGGTGGGACGACCGAGATCATGTATTGGAGTGAGATGCCTCCAAATCTAAAGATGCCGATGAGTGATAATTGGCAGAACAAGATTATGCATGGTTCTCTCATTATAAATAAGAATGTAACAATCTACTTATCAGATTCATTGATAGAAGAGACACCAATCAACAATACAGTCTTCCTACATGTAGTGTTCGATACCGAGGATGAACTCCGAAAAGCATTCGATACACTATCTGTGGATGGTAGAGTTAATATGCCTGTAGAAAATACTTTCTGGGGTTCGATTTATGGTGATTTAGTCGACAAGTTTGGCACAGGTTGGGGCTTAGAATATCCATTGCCGAAATAGTCAGATTTGTTATTTAAATTGCAAATCTTTCATTAGGAAAGATCTGTCGATACTTAATAAATTTTTGAAAGTCAGTAACTATTTTTTATTTTATAGGAATACTTCAAGGAATCTCGGATTTAATGGTCAAATGTAAACCCTAGGCCCCAAAGCGCTTATTCCGCTCTAAACTGATCCTATGAGTGAAAAACGCGGGGAGAACAGTTATGGCCACAATAAGAACACCAGAACCATCCTGGGACGGACCCACGACCCTTCAAAATATTGAAAGATTTTACCCCCAGTTTATAGTACTGGATCTCTTTCTACCCAGAATGAACGGAATCAGCATTCTCAGGGAAATATAGAAGCAGCAGAAGAGTCCACTAACCCTCTGTTTCTGCCGGAGGCTGAACAAGGTTCTGGGAGTCAAGGCGGTCAAGAACGGAGCAACTGGTCTCATCGATTACAGATCCAACCCAGAAGATTTTCGCCGCAGCATCGAAAAGACCTCTCGGTGTATCAAAACCTACCCAGGGGAGATCCAGGAACTTCTGGATGACAAAGACTTTGAGATCTGTCCCCAGAAATATACAAAGATAACCACAAGACAGTCCCAGATCCTGGAACATGTATCCCTGGGTAAAAGCAATAAAGAGATAAGCTGGATATTGGATATCCATCTCAAAACAGTTGAAAAGCACAAAAACAGATTGAGAGAGAAATTAGGACTCAACAGCATGGCAGAGCTTGTTCACTTCGCCATCCGGAACGGAATCACAGAAAAGGATGAAGGCATATGTATGTGAACTACATCACTCTGGATCAAGCCGGGGATACCCTCCCCTCAGGATAAATCCAAGTTAATAATTAAAGTAAGATACAATCGAGTTCTGATTTCCGGTCCTCCCAGGAAATCGGGCATTCAAGGCATCTGAGATCTTTACAGGCAGAACAGACAGCCTTTCTATCCAGATTACTCACGATGTTCTGGATACAGGCATCCAGAGACTTGGTCATGGGCTTTTCAGCTGCCCAGGCTACCCGGCGCAACATGAAGACCGATTCTTCATCTATCTGCGGGGTATACACCTTCCTATCATTCTTTTTCATACAGAATCCTCCTAAAAGATTGGCTAGACAGTTCGGCAAAAGAAGCCGTTCCTCTTTTGCCAACGGCTTGCCCCACTCCTATCATGGAGGTGAATGGTTCTGTACAGGCTGCCGCAGGCACCCGAAGGGCTGTGGCCTTTACAGGTTCTTCACAGCCATGATACTCCCCTCAGAAACAATCCGTTGGAAAAAGAGGGGGAGCAAAATATCTCCATTCCTATAACTGTGTGAAAAACTCAAATAAAATAATCCTACAATTACAGATTCACCCAATTAAATATCTTTGCAAATCTTGAGAATGGTTTAATATTGGAGCTAGATGTAAACTATGAGTGAAGTTAACGCACCAAACATAAACAAACTCCTCCAAAACTGGGAAAAAAACAGTTATAAAACCAGCCTGGAACTGTCAGCTCTTGGTTACCGTCCCCAACTCTTGAATCGCTATAAGAGATCCGGCTGGCTTGTCTCTCCTTCTAAAGGAGTCTATGGACTTGCTGGACAGACTGTAGATTGGAGTGGTGCCCTCTATGCTCTTCAAAAGGGAATGAACCTCTCCCTCAGTCCCAAAGGGCTCTTTGCCCTGGAACAGGAAGGCTTCAGTCAGTATCTCTCTATGGGTGAACGGAGAATCTTTCTATACGGACATTCTGTAAAAGAGTTACCACAGTGGTTTCGGAAGATGATGACCAATGAAGCAGTGACTATAAAAACACGGAACTTCATGCAAATGAAAGACCTGCCTTATCTCTCCCGCAGTTTCGGAGATTTCTCTTTGGATATCTCTGCCCCAGAACTGGCCTATCTTGAAATGCTGGATGAAGTTCCCCGCAATATAGGTTTTTCCGAAGCCAGGGATATAACTGAGAATCTTACGATGCTCCGGGCATCACTATTACAGAATCTCCTGGAACATAGCAGCAGTGTAAAAGTGAATCGCCTGGCTCTGTATATGGCTGAATATCATCAGCATGACTGGTTCTCAAAGCTGAATCCTGACTCTATCTCATTGGGAGCAGGAAAACGTGTGATCCGGGTAGCTGGGGTATTGGACAAGAAATACAATATAACCGTACCTACTCCCCCTTTGGAGGACGAATCCTATGTATGAGCAGTATCTAAATCAATCCCGTCTTCTCTTGCAACTCCTTCCACTTATTAAGAAATATCCTCACTTTGCCTTGAAGGGAGGAACGGCGATCAACTTCTTCATCCGTGATTTCCCCCGCCTCTCTGTGGATATAGATCTGAGTTATATCAATGCCATATGTGGAATGCCACGGAAAAAAGGAAAAGAGTGTCCTTAAAGATTGAGAATTGTGGAAAGCTTTGATCCTAATACAAATCCTGATATTTTTTCATGGGGTCAAATGGGGCTGTTTTTTATAAGGCAATTTTATCTTGGACAGCTGTGCTTGTGAATAATACCATAATCTAAAATCCTTGAATAAGTTGTTATTCGTTTCTAATAAATGTCACCTCAAAAGCCTTACAAGGCCTGTACTTCTGAAGTCTGTTCGCAAAAATCAAATCATCATTTTGGTCATATTGTTGGAAAATATCCAGTCCCCTATCCAGAGAAATCTTCCAACCATGATTTGTAACTATATGCCGTGCATGAATAGTCCCGGTTCCATCAAATGACCAGGTAAAATTGACTCCAACTGTATTACATGAATCCTGAATACGTTCAAGCAATCCTATTTGTTGTTCCATTTTAAAATCATCTGTAGCTGTAATAAGGTGTACCGACACTTCCTCATCTTCATCCTTGTCTTTCACAATGGTTTCAATGAGCTCCATCATATTTCTGACCTGATAAAAATGGCGTATGTAGGGATCAGTCACAGTGATTTGAGATGCGTCTTTGAGATAGGGACCAAAAAGATCATCATATGAAATCCCTTTTTGATTTTCCTGAATAATTACGTGGTGTTCTTTCAGTTCAATTTCAGGTTGTGGAGGAGGAGAACTTGAAGAGACTGTATTTCTCCCCATAAGTGTATTATCAATATTTTCACTTGCCTCTTCGGAGCCTTTTTCGGGAGTCCCATAGTACTGGGGATACTGTCCTTCTTCGAGAGTAGCAACAGTGATTTTTTTTCCACCAGAGTGCTTGTATGAGAATTCTACTTGAGAATAAGTCGGGTCTATTCGCATTAATTGATCTTTGACACGTTTTCTTCCTTCTATAGTGAATTTCAATATTTCTTCAATTTCTTCTCTTGTAGCTTCACCATGGGGATAGATGATTTTCATTAATCCTGAAAAGGTTTTATTAATTCCATCTCTGTCACGCGTGGAAATATCGGAAGAAAGAGAAAATGAACTACTGTAACGATCAGAAAAATCATGGGATCGGAGAGAACGAAGTATTTCAGCCAGGTAATCTACGACGAAACCATATCCATCGGAGAACATTTCGCTACGAAGATTGTCCATTTCCCATCCGGGAAGGAACCAGTGCATTCGGTCCAGAATAGCCTGTCCATTACTGTTCCGGTAGGCTTCCGGAAGATCCATGAAAAGATTCCCGTGTTTCAGCATATAGGGGACATTGTGAGATGTATTACCGATAAAAACCATAGAAGCCTCAGCTCCCTGAGGTCCTGTTCCTCTGTTGAACGATTTATTTGCCATGTAATTTTTGAGGGTATCGATGAGTTTGACATCTGGTTTTTTGCTGCTTCCGGCAAACTCGTCCATTGCGACAACATCCCAATAACCGACTAAACCGATTTTGTTTGTCGTATTGTTTATAAACAGTTTTGGTAGCGTCGCTTCCCCTCCTGAAACCAGAGTGGCATGAGGAGAGAACTCGGAATAAATGTGGGATTTTCCAGTCCCTTTTGGCCCCAACTCAATCAGGTTGTAGTTCCTTTCACAGAATGGGATAAGGCGGACTAGCTGGATAAGCTTGCTGCGGTGCCCAAAAGATTCAGGATTCAAACCTATGCTCTGCATCAACACATCAATCCATTCTTCGGTTGTAAACTTCTTCCTTGCCTCAATATAGGATTCGAAATCTAAATGAGAAAGCTGAATTGGTTTTAAAGAGGAGAGTTTCCAGGGGACATTCTGATTGTCATCGTAGAACTCATACTCGATATCGCAGATACTCCAGACACCGCCGACCAGCAGCTTTGGGTTTCTTTTTACCGTATCCGAGTCGATGAGAACCTTCTTGATTCCTAGGTTCTCAAAGGTCGCTTCATAGGCATCAATTTTCTCATTCAAGTCGACTGTTACTTTATCAATTACTTTATTACGTCCACGTTCTTTAATTGTAGAGCGGACAAGGTTGGCTTCATTCCTATGTACATAGTGTTTTCGCAAAATCTCTTTAACAGTTTCAATTCCGGTTTGAATGGTGGCTTCATCACTGGTGGCACAGTATTGTCCCAGAAGATACTCCAGAACGTAAGTGGGTACTATTGCATTCCCTTTAACGGTTTTTACAAGATCTTTTCTAACCACTAAGCCGGGGAATTGATCATTAATTTTCTTATCTAGTTCTGTCATTCCTGTTGCCTCGCTTACAGATCAAAATCAGAGGTAAAGCTGCGCCGAATTGTATATCTTAGAGATTTATACTCGCTGTAATAACTGGTTCCAGCATGTTTTACCTCAAGCTTTAAAACAACTTCTTTGTTGTTTGCCTTGTCCGCCTCATGGCTTAAGATAAACTGAACCTGCAGTTCTCTTTCACGGGGATTTTCAGATGTAAAATCAAATATCAAATCATGAGAATCGGAAATTAATTCCCCCTCTTCCGTGAAAATCCCCGCCCGTAAAACTCTTGGTTGGATTTTTTCTGAAACAGGTTGAGACTGATAGAACCGTACGGCCTGTTGGCCGGAAGAGATTACCGAATTTGTTCCTCTGATAATCTCAACATCTACATAGGAGATATCACTCTGGCGTTTTTTATTGATTTTCAGCACTGGAATTACAATTTCCTGTAGAGTAGCTCCACCATGAACAAAACGGCTACCAGCTCCTTTTAATCGAAAGCGATTGATAGAACGGGGAAGCTGAATTTCCACATCTCCAGAAAGTCCCAGCCAGGAAGACGTGAATTTATGTAATCCCGGTTTTTCCTTCAAGCCTTTACCTATAACAAAACGTCGATTTTTCTGTAGTATCTTATCACCTTCGGCATCTTCTGCTGCAAAATCACTCTCATCCAATGCTCTGTTCTGGTAGATAAAACCATGATCCGAAGTAACAAGCATATTCGTGGCATTGGCATTAGAAAGCTTCTTTATTATGTTGACCAACTCTTCCAAAGTTTTCTCTACGGCTTCAAATACCTTATCCTCACTTTCTCTTTTATCACCGACTGCGTCTATTCTATTGTGATATATATAAACGACATCATTTGAACTGAATAGATTCCTGTATCCGGCCTCTCCTTCCCGGGGCATTTTCAGAAAATCTTCTGCAGATACAACACAGCCGTTTTTCCCGATAAGACCGTTCTGCAGAATCTTTTGCCTGTTAGGAGATCCCTGGGAACTCTGATCATCAACCATTACAGTAGCTGAATCATTATCAGAGATAGTAATGCTCTTATTAGGGAGCAGGGCCGCCATTCCCAACTGGGTATAACTGGGTAGTGTGGAAATCGCCGAATCCAGATCGGCGCTGTACCTGTCTTCACTTCTAATCAGACTCAGAAGCTCTTCCCCAACCTCATAGCGAAGGGCATCAGAGATAAGGACAAATACTTTCTTGTCTTTTTTCAAAAAAGGTAGGACATAGGTTTTGAAGAAATCACGCTGTCTGTTTGAAGGGATACTGTTCCAACCGGTAATATCTTCCAGAAATGGATGAAAACGGTCTCCCAGAGAAAGAAGATAGGCATTGGTATAGAGATTCTCAATGACGTCATTCAGAGTCTCCATCAGTGAAGCCTGTCCGGAAAGGCGGACATGATATGTGTATTTCCGGTAGTACTGATCCAGCTTAAAAAGAGATTGAGTATAGCGCTTTATCCCATCTGAGAGACTGGTCAAATTCAACTCTGTTTGTTCCCAAAGGGTAATATACTGTGCTGCAAAATCGATGGCCTCATAAAGATGCTTAAACTCATGATACCAGTGACTCTGTCTACGCTGCCGTATCCAAAGAGAGATGGTTCCTGGCGTTTCTGTTCTATTCACTACGGCATGGACTAGATCGCTTATGATTTTTTGATCGATCAGGCGGAAGTAGTCTAGATCTACCACTTCTTTAATGGACCGCTTAGCAAGATCCTGTTCTATTCCCAGAATCCGGGAACTTTCCGCTGAAAGTTTCTCATAACTGCTCTCAAACTGTCGGCTGTCTTTCCAACGCTTGAGAAATACAAGGGCATCGCTATTCAGACTGGGTTCGCCATTAATGCCCATGGCATAGGATGATTTAAACAGGGTCAGGGTAAAATCCTTGATTCCGCAGGAATCAGATTGATAGGCATAATGCTTCTTTATAAGTTTCCAGAAAACGTGGTGTAAATTACATCTTTCAATCAGTTTGTACTTTTCCTCAGAATCGCCTGAATACTCCTGAAGCAGGTACTCCTGGACTGAATCAAGCCGGGAATCCGATCCTGCACATACAGCAAGCATTTTCAAACGGATCATTCCGGATGTATCATCAGAGGATAAAAGTCTTTTCAGAGATTCTTTGCGTTTAACGGCAGTAAAAAACTCCGAATGGTCCTGAACCACACCAATGAATTCAAAACCCAGTTCCAATTCTGATAACCAAAGTGCTGTCTGGTCAGTTCGAAACTCACCATGAGATAATTGAACATCGAGAAGCCAGTCCTCCATAGCCTCGGGCTGAGGACCCTGGTGATAGAGCAGGAATTTTTTATCGGGCTCTTCTCTGAGAATTCGGTACTTTAAGGCATATTCATTATTTTGAATCTCTATCTTATCTACGTCAGACAGAGAAAGGGACTCGAAATCGTCGCGAAGTTCTTCCTTGGAATCGTACCAGAATACAATGCGATGTCTTTCAAAAAGCTTTTTTAGGGCTTGTGTAATTCGTTCGTTCACTAATTCCCTCTCTAACTCAGTCCAGTTATTTTCTTTAACGCTTTCCCTAATTTCGGATAATTCACTTTCACACCGTCATCCAGGTCGATCTCCACTTGAGCTGTTGCCAGAGGATATAAAACATCCCGTTCGTACTCTTCAAGTTCAGAGATCGTCTTGTTAATTTTCTCAATCTCTTTCAGTGCTTTTGCCTTTTCTCCCTTGGAAGCCCTGGTATTGATACTAACAGCCTCAAGGTGCTTTTTATGGGCAGAGAGTTTTTCTATAAAATCTCTTAGATAATCAGTAAGTACCACGCTGGCTGTATCGGGGCGGTAGCGATGCATATAGATCAACGCGTTGAAGCTGCCCTTGGGGCTGGAGAACATCCAGTAAATAGGGCGTTTCTTGTAGCGCTTCACATGGTCGCTGTAGAAATCCTTGAGAAAGTATTTCCGGATATCCTTACCCAGTCCCTCTTCAACAAAAGATAGGTTCTCTTCGTAGTAGTCATCGCCAAAAGCCACACGCAGGAACTTGTGAAAGCGCTCGGTGATGTCGTCAGTGAACCAGTCGCCGTCAAGCATGGGAATAACGTTGTCGTCATCAGCAGAGAAGCTGGGCTCAGGAACTCGCTTCAGATAGTCATCTATGGTTTCGCCCTGGTTGGCCAGGATCAGCCCCGGCTTGTCCAGCGAATAGCGGCCAAACATGCATCCCACAGCATAGGAGACTAGCTCGCGCATGGTGTCTGCCAGGAGCAGTGCCTCCAGCTCGTCTTCGCTCTTGTTGTTGCCGTAGCGGTAGTGGGGGTTGCAGGTCAGAGTGATTTCCTTAAGTGGTACCTCGGGGGTCAGCTCATCCTGCAGGCCATAGGCGTCGATGAAGATGCGGTTGTTCTCTTGTTCCAGCCGTTGCATCTCCAGCGTCATTTCCCGCCAGTGGGCGTGGAGCTTCTGGTATGTGGCCTTCAGGGACGGCTGATGGTAGTCGGGATTCAGCAGTGGCAAGCTGGTGAAGTCCCAAGAGGTTTCGGAGAAGTCCCAGTCTACCCGTCCGATTTCCACGAGATCTTTAACAATAACCTCTCCTTGATTAATCTGAAGCGACTCCACAAAAGGTAATCGTTTTATCTCATTACTTTGGACAGATAATGTTGGGTTAATGCAAGCAATATATTCGGCACAAACAACAGAATTCATGTAGCCTAGAAAGCGCAGTGGACTTTTGGAAAACAACATTTGTCCTTTGTTCGATTCAAAGATGCATCCCTTGTCACACCATCGGAAACTATTGGCATCTGTTGTCAGGCCAGACCATGTGATTCCAGCGCGAAAATAGAAGTCAACACCCGGAAGTGACCAGGATTGCCCAGATTCTTTTCGGTAGTCACGGATCTCTTTACCGTCATCATTAAATTGAACAATAAGATAATTGAGGCCATACCACCTTCGATATCCTCCACCCTTCTGAATGGGGAAATACTTCTGAGCAGAATTTTCTGCTTCTATTCTATCTGCGCAGTCGAATCCGATTTTCTTTATGCCGACCTCGTGCCAATTCCGTAGGAAACGGTCATTGTTGCATGTGAATAGACCGACGGCGGTTTCCACTTTTGAAGCTAACGTTTCAGAATCAACAAAGTGAGTCCGGAAAGCTGATGAGAGCCAATATGACAGCGGCGTCCCAGGAACATCAAGTATTTCTTTAGCAGAAGCCTCAAATGCATTAGAACGGTTGAGAAGTGCTTGATCCTTTGATTTACTATCGGGGTAGCCTATAAGACGAAAATACGTTGCACTATAATCAGGGAGGACCGATGATTTAAGCACGAAGGCCGCAGTTGAAACGACCTCGCCCCCTATAGAATCGAATGCTTGAGCTCCTAGGTGAGCCAAAGTCACTATGGCGTTGTTCTTAAGAATCCAGAACCTCAACCTTTCGAAGCGTGAAAGAAACATCCAGCTATGCATAGCTATCATCGACATGAAGCCACCTTTGATTGGCAGCCCAATACAACGGTGAATAAACATTGAATAGAGATCGTTTTTTGCCTCAGGGTACAGAGCTGACGCGAATTTCTTTAATGCAGCATTCATCGATCCGCTACCCATATACGGCGGATTAGCAACCACCACATGGTATTTCGGACACAGGTAATCGGCCTGTCGTAGGGCTTGCAGGATTTTTTTGAAATTTGGAGTGGATAACATCAATTTCTGATCATCAGGTAGTTCTTCCTGGCTACCTATTTTTTCATTAATTCTTGCTTGTAATTGTCCCAACGTAGCTAATACGGTTTTTACACTTGTAGCGATAGGCCTAATCAACGAACCGAAATTATCAGCTTCATCAAATTGATGTAATGTTTCAACAATCTCAGAAGTAAAAATATTAGTCCCAAAAGATTTAATATAATCATCTATAACCTCTGAAGAAAATGAAACATTCTCCAACACGCAGATGTTAGGCTTGATGCTCTTGTTGAAAAACCGGCGCTGTTTAGCTCGAGCCTTCATGGTCAGAGCAAAGGCGGCAAGTTCCCCTGCGCGTTCGTCAATCTCAATGCCGTAAAGATTGTGGGTGAGGATCTTCTCCGGGATCTCGGCAGACTCGTAGCCTTCCTCTTCATAAATGGCGTAAAGGAGATCGAAAGCATAGGTTAGCATGTGGCCAGAACCGCAGGCCGGGTCGCAGATCTTGATCTCTTCCGGTTTACTAATTTTCAAGAAATCGGTATCAGGTTTCACTGGCTCGATGAAGTAACAATCCTCTCCTCTCTCCTTCATATTTTTGAAAATATGTGACTGTGGACGATTGAGCAACCACAGCCGGCCGAGGGAGTTTTCCACCAGGTAGCGAACAATCCAGTGCGGAGTAAAAAGCTGAGTGGCGGCAGGGATGTTCTCGGGCGTGATTTTCTTGTTTTTCTTCAATCCGTCGAACACCTCGTCCTTCTTCTCGGAGATGTAAAACTGATAAAGCCAGCCGATCACCTCGACATCCTCGCAAGCCTCGGGTGTCATAGCCTCGCGAGTATAGGCCAGGATGGAGTTCCCCGATAGTAAGTCCTCGGGCATCAGTAATTCTGTATAATCTTCAATTTTTTCAAAAAGGAAGGGCATAGCCGTGTTCCAAAAGTTACAAGCGGCCACCACCAGCAGGCGGTAAGCCTCACCCTGAGGATCATGACTGGGCGTATCTCCATTGAGGAGAGAGGTTATTTGCTGACGAATCTTTTCACTAACCATCTCATCGTCTATGTGTCCCATTTTGGCTTCGGCCAGAATCTCGGGCTGGAACTGACCAGGGTCGGAGGGAGAGACAATATTTACCCGGTTAAAGCGGTTCACATCCATAAAGCGCAGGGCACAGAAGCGGTTGAACCAGATGTATGCCACCCGCTCGATGATTTGTTCCTTATCACTATTTTGAATTGTTTCTTCCAGCTTTTTTATGGTTTCGGGTCTTTCACGGCGGGCAGAGCTGTTCTCTGAAAGGATCAGTTTCAGCTTGGTGGAGACCTGTTCTATCAGGCTGCGTCGGGCGAACTGGGCAAATCGTTTTAGTTTTAGTGTTTCCATCATTTACCTCCTGCACTCAAACGCCGGACTGAATTTGAACCGAACTGTTTTTTATACTGATCCAGATTCAAAATTACGCAACCTGCGGCACAGGGGGCTGACCAGTCTTTATGGGTGAGAGGCAAAGACTGCTTCAATTGATCCTGTTTTGACAGCAACAAAGCTGGCTCAAGACTGGCCATTGATATCAACACTACATAGTAGATGCGTTTCGTTATATTACCACTATGGCTACGGAACCAATAGCTGTCCCTATACTTTGCAGCCAAATTTGGTATGAGATTTCCGGTTAATAGTTTTTTTTTAAAAGCCTCGGGGTTGCTTGAACCAGGAATATCAGGATCTTTGACTTCGAGAAATATGAAACGATCATCAAACTCTGCAATGAAGTCGACTCTCTTAATTGTGCTGGGATTGTGTAAGGCATCATCATCAAAGTTGATCGCTTCTATGGCCGGACTAAAGTCAAATTCCAGATCATTCTCAACTAATACTGTCATCAAGCACCTCCCAAAGAGCGCTTGATCTCTTCATCATAAAGATCACTGAATGTATTAGCGATAGCATTACTGTTCAGCTGTCGGTAATCATCATCAGATTGAATTTTGATATTATTAGATTCTTTATCATGGTGTAAGGAATGAAAGCGCACATGGTCTCCTTTCCCTTCATCCATAAGAAGATCTAACCACTTAAGCAGTACATAGTCATGGGTTGCCAGAATTATTTGCTGATTGCTACGGGATAGCTCCAATATTGATTGTACGAGCAGTTTCATCAGCTGTGGATTCAGATTTGACTCTGGCTCATCCCAGAAGAGTGGACCTGAAACTCCAGGAATGAGTGAGCAATTTTGCAGTAGCCCTTGTAATACACCCAATTTACGAAATCCTTCTGCCATCATATTAGGGCTGAATACATCTTTTCTTTGCTGAGAAAAATAGGTAAGTTTACCATCCTTTGCCTTTCCGCCGGCATATTCAATGTAGGTCCCAGGTTGAAACGACATTTCTCCATCGTCCAAAGAAAATCGTCCTTCCATTTTGTTCACGAGGCTCTCGAGCAACCACTCTTCCTTTTCTCGCGGCTCCTGGTCAGAAATATTGAGAAGTTTGGTTGCCAAATCAAAATAGGTTTCATCGAACATGAGTTTGAGGACACTCGTATCAATCTTGATGTTTCCGAAACCACTCAGAAATGTCAGGATTTCTTTCGTGGGAATAAAGATAGGACTCCAGCTATAGTGCTCATAATCTCTATTCTCTTCTACTGTTATTGATTTTGAATTCGAGTGAAATTTCAGTGCGATCCCGTTACCGGAATTAAAACTGGCTCGTATCCTGGCATCTTCAGCCACCCCTATCTTGCGCATTTTTCCAAGCTTCCGATCAGGAGGGAGAAAGACATTGAGAAGCTTATTCGTTACAGCCTCTCTTATTTCTTTGTCCGATACTTCATCTTGATTACTTAGACCATTATTTGCTGAACAAAGACTGTAAGCGGCCTTTAGTAGATGGCTTTTCCCAGTACCGTTTTCGCCAATGATAACATTGATCTTGGCGGAAAAATCAATGGACGAGTCTTGGAATACTGTGAAGTTCTTAAGAGTCAGGTTTGTGATCATATCTGAATCCTTTTCCCCTTTTTAATTTCTTCTAATAGCGCCTTTCGCAGGGCGTCGAGATAACTCTCCACATCCCCCTCATCTGCCAACCAGGCCTTATCAAAATCTACAAGGATTGATCTTCTGGAGATGACTTGTGGTTGGATTTGAATTGCATCTGGTGTTTCTGAACTATCTTCTGTTGGAGATGCAGAACCACCGGTTGGCTCTTCGGGCTTTGATAGGGAGGATAGTAATCGGGAATATTCACCTTCTTCAAATCTTCTTAAGGAATCCCTGATTCCCGCTATCAATTCCTTTGATTTCAGGGAATTCTGAAAGGAAGAAAAAGATTCAATCAACTGATTTTTCCTATCTTCCGGAAGCTGTTGAAATTCATCCATCCCTTTGAATCGAATTAGTAATGCCTGAAAAACATGAACCGCTTTACTTATCTCTGTTTGCAGTTTTTCATTTATTCCTGCTTTCAGCTCTTCCACATTTACCTTAAGCTGTTGGATTTTATTCCCTTTGTAACACTCCGTATCATGCAGTATAGCTGTAATTATTTCAGCTGATTCAGTAAAACCATATTCGAGGTTGGGTTTCTGATTTATGAGAAGCTCTCTGGCTGCATCGTAAATTTCTTTTTGCGGACCGGCCATGAACTTTCTGATGGGATCGATTATCCCTTCTTTCAGATCCAACAGATGATCATTCTTTCGGACAAGTTCCTTCAGAAACCAGGTATAGGGTTTTCCTTCGGCTTCTTTCAGCTCCTCAACAACCGCTGACAGATTAGTCAGAAAGAGATATTGCGATGTCTGACCAGTGAGGGGATAGAGATCTTTTAACAGATTTCTAAATGCCTCTTCAGTTTCCTTTCCCAGAGCTTTGGCTTCTTTGGATGAAGCAGGAGAATCAAAGAAGTCTTCGTAAAACTCTTTTAACGCCCGAATTTGAGAAGCTGTAAATTCTTCCTGAGGTTCCAATACCACATTTCCATTGGTGTGTGTATTTCTCAGTGCCTTTTCCTGTTCATTCTCATCGAGTATATTTCCATCGATTTTCAGCTCAACCTTACCGCGTACACAGATTTTTGCAAGCAAACAGAGAATGGAAGCGTAATACCATCCATAGGGTTTCTTTTCAAATTTTTCGATCAGGCTCTTCAAAGTTGTCCGGACCCCACCATTCTGATTCCCCTGAATAAAGGCATACAGTTCCTGTTCAGCTTCGGAAAGGGATGTCACATCCAATCCGTCGAGAGTATTCTGGCGATCGTTGAGAATCGTATGAACCTGTTCTTCTGAATAATTCGCTCCCCGGAGCATCCTAAGATTCGGATAAACACGGGAAACCAGTACCTGGAATCCTTTTGTAACGCGGGTCTGCCCCTCTTCCGAAGAGGTTTCTATCTCTGTCCCGGCAACAAAGAGTTTGGCTTTACCCATAAGATATTTCACACGTTCCTGGATTTCTCCGAGCCTTTCCCTGTTCTGGTATCCTTTGTCGCTTAATATCCGCTGAACCGCTTCCTGTTGTGATACAGATATATTCTGTTTTATATACTTCTCTGTGCGTTTGTACATGAGCAGGTCACGAATCAAACGGTCATCGGCAGGAAGTAGGACCAACAGTTCGCTTCGTCCCCAGCTATTGCGAGTTAGGGTTTCTTCATCACCTGCTTTTTCATGAAAAGGCGAAACGATATGTATGGAAAGTTCCGATTCTCGACCGAATAACTTGTCGTCGAGTTTGCGGGTAAAGCTGTAATCATGACCATTGTCGTCATAGCGGATTTTCCGGGTTTTTAGAACTCCATCAAACAGGAGCTTTTCCAACTCCTCCGCAACTTTATCTGCTTCTACATCTGTATTCTTAATCTCTTGTTCTACATTCTTCTCTTCATCGGAGAGGTATTCGAAGCAATCACCATTGCGTTGAATGTAGGTTTGCTGTTCCAGCAGATTGAGGGCTTCTTCTACTTGTTTCTGCAGGGAAGAGGTATCCTGTTCAAAACTCTCACGCATAAGCACACAGATGTTTCTAACTGTGGTTTTAAACTCTTTTACATATTTTACAAGAAAGAGGGCTTTCAGGAGACGGACGGCAAACTTATTATCCAGCTGCTTTTCCGCGACCTGACTGATAGCACTTTGTATCTGCGATTTAAGGGCTGTACGTATTCCTTCAAACATCAGATCAAAAGTGGCCAGCTGTCCGACTTTTGAATCTCCAATCTGGATGGCGACCTGCTGAAATACACCGAGCATGGATCGTTCCCCAACAGAACTGTGTTTTCCCTCAAAGGCACTGTGAAGTGACAGGTTCTGAATGGAAGTCTGAAACAAAGTGAACTGATAGGGGATGAAAGGATAACTGTGTATAAAATGTTCCCGGCCATTATAGAGTTTGTAATCTTTTGAGCCGTCAACAAAAGTAAAGAGTGTTTTGAAATTATTTACCTGCTTGTGGTATACCTCGGAGAGAAGTTCCACACCTTCATCATTTTTTAAAAGAAGACGTTTCTGTATAACCTCTGCAACATCGGAGCTTGTCAGTTTCATACGGTTATTAAACCGGGCCTGAATCTTGGTGAAGTCATTGCTCTGCTGTTTTCCCATTTCTCCCAATACGCTGTCCATGTCTTCCTGGGCTGTGACGATCACCCAGGCTCTTCCCCGGCATTTGGTTGCCAGACTTTCGGCAATGGTCTGAAGGTTGGTCATCAACTTGATGTTATCAGCGATATATTGACCCACTTCATCAACTAAAAAGTTTAGCCTGAAACCGGAAACCTGTCTTTCTATATAGGCTTGAACAGCTTCAGCAAAATCCTCAATGGATACTTTGTACTCACTGCGGTATTTATCCAGAATACCATCAGCAGCAGAAGAGTCGCTTCCAGTTACTTCTGCATAGGCTTTCGAAATATTTGGGCCTTCCAGTAATGCCTGTTCTCGTCCTCTCTCCCAGGGTAGCCCAGATATACTGTTATAGGCTGATTTAAAGTCCTCATATTTTTTTCTGCTGTCCAGATCACGTTCAAATTGGGCAATATGCCCCTGCTTGCCGTAGTATCCGCACATCTCATCAAAGACTTTGACAAATACGGAAAGAAGAGCATCTATCTGTTTTTTGCTAATCACATCAGCTTTCTGATCGATATTAAAAAGGATGCTTCGTGAGGGGATTGAGATGGTTTTTTTCAAGTCGCCTCTGAGTATTTCATTATCACCGCATTTGGGTAGAAAATAATCCATAGCAGACTTACCATCAACTTCCCGGTTTTCAAGAACAAGGGCCAGCATTTTTAAAAGATGGGATTTACCGGAACCGAAGAAGCCCGAAACCCAGACTCCGTTTGCTCCTTCATAGTTATTATAGGCATCCAGAAAGATACCCAATCGTTTTTCTACTTCACGAGTTAGAACATACTCTTCCAGTTCCTGTCGAAGAGTTGCTTCATCATCAGCTTTGATAACACCTTCAATAGGGCGGTCTACAGGTTTTTGAAACAGATTTTTCATTGACATATGTTATCCTTCCTTTTCTATACTTCGTAATGGTAAATGTTAAAAGCCCGGTAGTATTTATCGTCTTTTAGTTTCCCAAAGAGATCCAGAGAAGCACCTGATTCCAGGGAGTGGACATAGACTCCCGGGAAAAACATTATGGTTGGTTTCTCTTTTGCCGCACTTTGGAGATTATTCAATACATTATGAGATCGAATATAAGGAAATACTTCTCCAACTCCGGAGATGAACATGACATCAAAAACTTGCTCATCCATTTTCTCTGATATCGCGGGAATAAGATGGTTTTCTGGATCAAGAACACCTTGAAGTAATTCCTTTAGCTTATCTTTAGAAACAGTCGTCTCCATTGTTAGGACTCTATCCCAGATCTCACGTTTCTTTACTATTTCAATTGAAAGATCATAAAGATTGATGGTAAGAACCTGCACTCCAGATTTCTCCAATTGGTTCACCAGCTGCTTCTGTATTTTTTCCAAAGCAACTCCATCCCTGGGATCGTATGGACAGATGAAGAAAGGAACTTCATTCCCCAGCCCCTGTTTCTTAAGAAATCTTTCGCTGGAAATGACGGAAAATAGGTATTGCAGACGTTCCTGCATTGGAAGTTTACTTTTATCTTGGGTCATCGCATTCCTCGTAAATCTTTTTCAAATATGGGAAAAAATGTTAATTCCTGAGAATCACCTTCCTGGATCATTTTAATAAATCGGGAACTGAATAGGAGTGGTGTGATTTTATTATCACCAGTTAGAAGATCTGCTTCACCCAAAATCCGGAATAAGACCTGTCGTAACTTCTTTCTGGTAGACAGAGTAAGCTCTTCAAGGTCTGGATACCAATCAGCTTTTTTATTAAAAAACCAGTCAAAGTCTTCATAAGACAGGTCATAATTTAGGGAAAGATATTTCTCCCGGATGACTTCAGTAGCGAACTCTGCAACAAAACTATATCGACGACATACGGCAATCCATAGGAGAGCTTGCTGGTCGGGGCGTGCGGCATTTAAGAGAAATTCAGTTTCTAAATCAGACAGAAGTCTCAGGCGCTTCAAAACTTCCCTTGTTATTCTGTGAAGAGCTGCCGCTGTACGAGATTGAAAGAGATTGTTCTCATGAATATCCTTCTTTACAGTATCCCAATCTCTTGATGATATAAAGAGTTCAGCGGCAAGGACGGATTCCCGTAGAAAGAGACCGCCTGTGGTGAATGCCATAGTATATTTTTTATTCCCCACTTTCAGCAGACTCTCCTGTTTTCACCCATTTATCAACTTCATACTTCTGAAATTTCCAAAACCGGCCAACCCTATGAGCTGGCATCTCGCGTTCCGCTATCCATTTATAAATCGTGTCACGTTTCACTCCAAGGTATTCAGCAATTTCATCAACAGATAGCCAGCGGTCTTCCATTAGATACTCCACTCAATTGTGTTAGTCTGGTCAACAAAAGATGTAACAGGGACAAACTCGGTCAAACAAGGTTTAATTTATATCTGGGTGAGAGTTTTTGCAAGCACACTATCTGAGAATATAAGATTATTTATCCGTAATCACTCATCTTAACCCAGCATGGTCGACGGGCTTTTTAGGCGCGGTTTTTAATATAATCTTTTTTTATTTATGTCTTGTTTTCTCTTTTTTGAAAAATTCTTGTCCGTAGAAATTCTTATATCCTGAATAGCATAATTTCCGTATCTGCAAGTAACAATACAACTTGCGCAGCATAATTCCAACATCCCTACAGTTATACTGATTACCCTCTAATCCCATAACCAACAAAAAGTTATACTCCCGTTCCCAGATTATTCAATCATTTTATTAATAATACTTAGTATATGCCCAGGTAGAGTAAAATCATATTGAATTTTAATCTTACGTTTTAACACAACTCATCACAACAACTATAAAAGGTAGGGTAAACCCTACCCCCCAAAATCAATTATCCATAGCAAAATTAAAACAATTAGCCCTTCATCACTACATATCCTTCTTCCTCGACCTGGGCTAAAACAGGGGCTCAATCTGAGCATAGTTCGAAAAAGGAGAATTTATGGCTAGAAAAACGAATCTAAAGATGATGACCGACAGAATCCAGAGCTTTGAAGAGGATGAACGCAATGAGGTGAATAAGACAATTGCCTTCTGTAGGGAAGAATTAGGGGAAGACCAACGGGCCGTGATGGCTTTACTCCAGGAAAGACAGCTCTGCAAACGCTATGGCCTTCTGGCATTGATGTACAACTGTTGCAGCCGCTTGTCCCGAGATCTCACAGAACAGGAGCTGCGCTCTGAGAGGTTTTTCACCATACGCTGGGCCGCCTATATGGAGGAAATATCGAGGTGGAAGATTTCAGAATCAACCAGCATGGGTGAAGAAAAGCATCATGAGAGGGAAGCCATCCTTGTTCTTTCCTTGAATACTGATGCCCGGGGACAGGACTTCTCTGATTTCTTCAATGCCCGAATGATGCTGGAAGATTGGGGTGGTGATATCAAATACTGTGCCCCCTGGAAGAAATGGCTGATCTGGGATGAAAAGCGCTGGGCCGTAGATGAACTGGGAACCATCATTGAGATGGGCCGGATGAGTGTCGAATCTATGATCCTTAAAGTCATCAGGTGTAAAGACGGCGAGGAGTCCATGGCCATGCTTGCTCATGCCAGGCGCAGTTCTACGGCCAGGAAGATCGAATCCATGCTCTATATTGTCAAGTCCGACTCTCGTGCCAGGATCTCTCCGGATGCTCTTGATCAGGATATTTATCTCCTGAACTGTAATAATGGAATCATCGATCTCAGCTCCGGGCGGCTGCGACCTCATAAACGTGATGACCTGATCACAAAGCTGGCTCCCGTGGATTATCTCCCCGATGCAGACTGTCCTGTGTGGAAGAAGTTTCTTAAGGATATATTTGACGGGAATCGGGAACTGATCCGCTTTGTTCAGAAATTCCTGGGCTGCTCCCTGACCGGGGATATGGCCTGCCAGGCCATGTTTATACTCTACGGTACGGGAGCCAACGGCAAGAGCACCTTTATCAATGTGGTGAATCGCATCCTGGGGGACTATGCCACAACGACTCCCACGGAGACCTTTATGCAGAAAAAAGGGGAACAGGCCACCAACGATATTGCCCGTCTTAAGGGCTCCCGCTTTGTGACGGCCATGGAGAGTGATGAGCATGGTAGATTAGCAGAGTCGGTCATCAAGAGACTCACGGGGAATGATATGATCAGCGCCCGTTTCCTCTATGGTGAATACTTTCAGTTCCTCCCCACCTTCAAGATTGTAATGGCTACAAATCATAAACCCCGTATCGGAGGGACAGATCATGCCATCTGGCGAAGAATCAAATTGATCCCCTTCCTTGTGACCATCCCCGAGGACAAACAGGACAGGAAACTCCCCGCTAAACTGGAACAGGAACTCCCCGGGATTCTTGCCTGGATGGTCGAGGGCTGTCTCCGCTGGCAGAAGGAGGGCTTAGGGAGTTCTGAGGCCGTAAACGAAGCCACAGACGAATACAGAAGCCAGATGAGCGATATCCAAATGTTCCTCTCTGAAAAATGCGAGATGGTAGCGGAGAGCATGACCCAGTCCAGTATTTTATATGGGGCCTACAAAACCTGGTGTGAGAAGAATAACGAACGGGCCAAGAGTAACCGGAACTTCAGCATGATGCTCTCTGAGCTCGGAATGGATAAGATCCGCATGTCCGTTGGAATCTTCTGGATCGGAATCAAGCTTGAAGAGAAGCAGAGTTACTGATCCACTTTGAATCATGTAAATATCTATGTAAAAAGAATGTAATAATCTGATTACCAGTACTCCCGTATATAGTCAATCAAAACCACTGTTTTTCTCAATGTAGTCCCAGTGTAGCTTCTCCTTAAAATGAAGGATTTCTCGTAGAACTCTGTTAGTTTTCCTTCTTCTATAACAGGAGAATCTTTCCCTCCATCCCCCTTTCTGGGGTTTGAGCAGCAGACTCTACAGTACTTAGTGATACATAAGCCTTTGTCAGGCCTTTCTCTTATAATCTCTATTAATCTTTTATAATCCCTCTAAATTCTTTCTGTAGTATATGAACTTAAGAATAGAAAGTAAGAAAGAGAACAAGGATAAAGAATATTTATATAGGAGCCTTATACTTCTCAGTTTTTTCCTAATCATTCACTTTTTGTTTCATTAATTGCCGGGATGATATCAGTACAGGGTAAAAAAACACCCCCACCCGGGGAAATTCTAAAAGCCAAAAAATATTGATTCAAGGTCTCCCGGCCGGAGGGGTCTGCGCAGCAGTACCCGCAGGCCGGCCTCAGCGGGAAAACTCATCTCTTTGCAGGAAGTTCTTTCAGGCGGGCGGAACCGGACGCTTCCCCCAAGGGGGGACGGGAGGGGGGCATCATTAATAGACCCGACCTTGCAGCGCTGCCTGTCCGGTGGAGCCCGCCTGAAAGTAGGCCTTGCGAATGAGGCTTCTATTCCTTGCCCTACTCTCTTTGCCAGGAAAATAAACCTGGGGCCAATACCCTCCGGCCTTGTGAACAGGACTAACACACCCTGATGCCCCGAGGGAGAACCGGGCAAACAGGGATGTTTGCATTTAGGGCCCTGCTGAATATTGGTGCAACCAGGCCCGCAAAGGAAAGCCGGAACGGCGATTTGCGGATGTTTGCGGAAAAAACGATGGTGATGCGGGAACAGACAGCCGGAACAGGAGTGGCGTATGCCACGACTGCAGGCGGACTGTGGAGCAGCACCATAGGGGAAGACCCCGGAGCTCCGGCTCTTGGAACCCCCTATTCATCTCACTTTGTAGGAGCGGGTGCGGAGGGATTCTCATGAAAATCATCGCTGCTTTATCCAGTACTTCTTAGCGGGAAAAATACCGCGGAACAGGGGCGTCCGTAACGGTTGAAAGCAAAGGGTCCTCTCTGTTTCAAGCCTCTGTGGAGCCGGGGCAAATCTATTTCATTCTCGTCTTCCCCTGCCCCTTTGCCAATTTGAAACTTTAAGAATAATTACTTCATCAGGGTGTCGACTCCTGGAAGCCTGGTCCGTCCGATGCTGGCGTCAGCCTGCATCGGACGGATCTGGGTGGAAGGATCAGCTTCGATTGAAGTTCACTGTTTGGATATTAAGAAAATCTATTCAGCACGTTTGTGATAATTACTTTTCATTTTCATCAGATAGCTGCTGAAGGGGCTACAATCAATCAGTTTCGTTTCCTACTAACAGTTTATGATCAAGTCCCCGGAAGCTCCTGGTGACTGCTAAGCGCAGCGTGCAGGCATCTGGAGTTGGAGGGCGCTGGGTTTTTTATAGACACTTAGAATGGGATTTACCAAATGTGCTGAATTCGGAGCCGGAGCAAGGGCGACCTGAGATGTAATGAAAATGTTGCAGAGTGTAATTGGGAGCCTTTGCGGAGGTGGAGATCGGTTTCTTTTTGCTTCATTAAATGTCAACCTTCATTACTTCTTTACGAAAATCCACTGTGTACGCTTAGGTCTTTTTCCTACTCATTTGAAACTACTTCAAATAGTTTAATCTAACTTATAAAGGTGTCCACATTTTGTGGGGCAGTCTGTCTCTCTGAATCGATGAAATCTCCATTCAAATTTTTAACAATAACCATTATGAATTTATAGGTAGGAATCACATTTTGTCCATATGTTTTTTGCAAAATCTTTGGCATCCTCATGATTATTAACCTCTATCATATCTGAATAAACAGTAGTCCAGTCGTCCGCCGTTCTAGTTTGGATCTCTACAACATTTTCTCCTGTAAAAGAAACAACTACGTCTTCATTCTCTAGGGGAAAATCAATTTGCTCTCCCCAGAAAAAATCTGACTGATTACAGCGGTGATATGAATTATCCAGACCAGCCATTATACAGAATTCATGTATTACAATATTTCTGTAACCGTCGATCAGCACTTTATCATACCAGGCATTCGGACGGACAAAATAATATAATTCATATCTCCATCTGATCGTTGAAAGCTTATTCTGATCTGCCCAATCAAAAAAATCCTTACTTTTATAGATATTGGAATGAACTAATTGCAAACGCTCCCGATTCCAACCCTCAATCTGAGAATTCTTTTTTAAACCCTCTGTTATAGTCCGGCTTATTTCATCTCTGGACATAGAACAGAGATCAGAAACAGATTGCATAAAAGTTCTATTTCTTCTTAAATAAAGTCTCCAGTTCAAAATCTCATTCCTTAGATTCAACTTTTCTAGATTATCCCATGTTTCAATTTTACTTATGCAATATCTGAATAATTCATGATTTGACAAGAAGTCTGTATTAGCGTCGTTTTGTGAATACAGAATTTGAGCCTGTTCAAGTTTTTTGGCAAAAGCTTCAGGAGCATTAATGTCCTGAAGCAAAAAGCCTATATTACCCTGAAACAGATGATGACTTTCCGCTTCCAGAATCCTATCCTTCCAACCGTCAGTCCTGAATAAATCTATTTTTAACTTTTCTTCCTGTAATTGATCTTTATGAATATTTGTCAGATCACTAATATATCGGTCAAATTTCCCCTCTTCAAAGAATGCATGTATACTGTTTGAACCAGCTGAAATCCTATCAATGGTTTTCATCGCAGTTATCATGGAAGAAATGCTTCTTATATCCGGATCTGCAATAATATTCCAAACTACTCTGATCCAGTTGGAAAACTTATCCTTATCGAAATCCGTACAGTTTTCCAGATACCGGGTTACAGCGAAAAACAGAAGTCTCTGGGGTTGAGAAATCAGGTCATCATACAAAAACCATATATCCTCCCTATCCCAGGGAGGGAGAATGATTTCTTTTATAGAGGCCTGGTTTTTTGATAATAGATCGAAAATCCTTTCGAGATTTGCAATTCTTTTCTCTACAATAAAACCTTTATAATCTTCAAATGTCAGATACTTGGTTTTCTCTTCATGGCCGGTTGAGTACAGGAGCCTAAATTCAGACGAGTCTTCAATACTCGCATTAGATTCTGTAGACGTTATGATAAAATCATTGAGTAAAAACCGTTTAATAAATCTGAAAAAATAGGGATCTACGATCCTGTCTTTTTCATTTGAGTTACTTTTTGCTTTTTCCCAGAAAATATCTGTCCAGCTGTTGTCCATTTTTGATGCAAAAGCCAAGAATCTAGGGACAAGTTTTCCGCTCATCATGACCTGTCTTTCGTAATCTTTTTTCTCCGGATTTTTTTCGGATTTCATCCAGCTAAGGATATCTGCTTTAAAATTTTCAAAATCTGTTAAGGATTTTCCTCTAGCATTCATTTTAATATAAAGCTCATCCGTTAAATCAAATCCTTCGAGGGGCATTATATAAAAACAGAGTTGCGGAAGGTTTTCATAAAGAGGCTGTTCCGATATATATCTATTCTGAATATCGTGGAGAGTAGCTATCATTCCCATTACTGTAGGATCATTTTCATATGTTTTGTGAAACCAGTAGCTGGAGGTTATAGAAGTCTTCACGCTTCCGGAGTAGCCGATTTCAGACAGTTTTTCACAAAATGAACGTGCCGTTGAGCGAGTTGAGTAGGAAAATTTTCTAAGCTTTGAACGTTCCTGCTGAAGCCGATCACCAGAGAGTTCCTTATTTGCTATAAACCAGTACAGAAGGTACAGTGTCGTCAGCCGCTGCTGTCCATCCAAAGGAATAAAGGTTTTGAGTATTTTTGAATTATCTTCTACCTCCTTGATGGATCCATATACAAAATCTAGTTCTAGAATTGTCCGGTTTTCGAGAGCTTCGAAGATGGCATTCAAAAACCGCTTCCGGATATATCGGGCGCTGTCCCTTCCCTGGGCATAATCTCTCTGAATTATCGGGATTTCAATACCGTTCATGTCATGAAATACAAGGCTTCCTTCGCTTTCAATTGCGATGGTTCCGTCAAGAAGGTCTAATAAAGAATATTTGTTGGTGCTGCTCATATTGATTCGCCTACTGGGATGAATTTAACCATTGTATTTTCCAATATTTTTCTATATGCCTTTATGTCTTCACTAATCCACTTCGGTTGAACATTTCCATCAAAATACTTTAAGAATACATTTTTGGTACAAAGAGGAATTAATTCACCATCCTTGTCTTTTTCTATAATGATCCTTCTTTTTGAAGTGAATAATGCATTACCGTACCCTCTATTTGTGCCAGCATCCAGTAATGTCAAATTCCCTATGCTATTCTTCAGTTCTTCATCGATTTTATTTTCTTCTGAGAAATTAACTATTTTTGTATATAGATAATTGAATTTTCTACTGTTCTCATCATTTTTGAAATCTTCGATTTCATCCAGTATCTCATTATCAGGGCAAATTAAATCCATCAATACAGTATTTAACCACTCGGTCTGATCATTCCTTTTTTCAAGATTGTTTTCCGTTAAAGAACTTATGTGTTCGATATCCCAGCTAACTCCCCCCTTATGTTTCCCGATTTTAAAGGCTTTGAAAGGAAAATAGGAAATAAGATTGCCATTCAGACATTGCTGATTTAAATATTCCAAATTAAAAAGCAAATAGAATTTTCTGAGTATATCGCTTCCGGATTCAAAGGATAAATCTAAATGAGGCTCTTTATCCTTTCCAGTCCATTTGACTCGGATAAACTCTTCACTGATTTTCTGAATAAGTTTTAATGTAACGTCCTGCTTTGTTTGAATGGTCTTATCATTTAAACATTCCATTATAGAACTAACGGATTTACCGCAATAAATCAGAAAACCAATATAATGATACCATTCAGGAGTCGTATACCACTCTTTTAATGCGTCATAACGCTCTTCGATCTCTTTCCACAACGCCTTGATACGGCTATGATCCGGGTCCTTTCCAAATCTATGCGCATAATAACGGAATGTTCTGTGCTCGTCGTTGCCTATGACTCTTTCCGGTATGGAGTCATCTTCATCGCAAATCATATCAAATAGATATTCGATATGCGATGGTTTTTTATTTTCCGACTTATTCAGAAACCACCAAAAATTCTCATCCTGCAGTTCATTCTCAATACGATCCCATTTATTGGCAATTTCAAGCTGCTTAAGCCGGGCCAGATCCCCTTCTCCGAAATTTCTTTCCTGCAGGAAAAGGGCTTTTATCAATTCTGCATTGGTTAACGATATTTTTCCCAAATTAACCCGAATGAAGGTTTCAATAGGATTTGTCGTATTATCATTCAACTCATACCAGATTACTTTGACAACCCCAAAAGACTTTTGATTCTCCTCACTGTTGACCAATGTCTGGATAACGGCTTCCCTCGCGTCTCTTTTCCTTCCAGGTTCATCAAACCAGGTTTCTATATATTTATAGCAATTTTTAAAATAATAATAATCAATAAAGTCTTCTTCTGCATCAGAATCTATGTCTTTAAGAAATGCTGCACTATCAGGTCTAGTTTTATAACTAATCGTATAAAGAGTTTTTTCATATGCCTCTTCCAAAGGCTCGTTATGCAGATGTTTTTTTATCAAATAGGATAGCAAAATATGAATAGTGGTAAGCCTTTGTTGGCCGTCAATAATTTCATATACAGTTTGATCTTCTTCAGTCAGATGCGACTTCACAATGATGGGTTGCAGGCAGTAAAATTCCTTTTTTGATTTTTTATCTTTTACAGCAAATGAATGAATATCATCCAATAAATCGCTTATCTGAGACTCAGTCCATCGATAACCACGCTGATATTCAGGGACATAGAAACTCTCTCCAAGCAGCTCACTTATTGATTTTAGTGTGACACAGTTGCTCATTCAATCCTCTTTTATACTGGTTCAAAATTATTTTGAAATGTAATCAAGTTCTCATATTATCACAACCACAAGAATTGATCTTTAGCACTCAGAATACAAGCTGTTCAGGTTCTCCAACACTCAATATCAACAAAAATGTAAATACACCTATCAAAGTTACAATTCATACAGTTTTACATCTATATAACTTTTTTATACTGCTTCTTTATAACTTTAGTGAGTAAATTAGAGGGAGCAGTATTATTCTCTTTTGGTGGAAAAGAGATTTCTGGATTTATCTCTGATGAAGATTTACTTGATGATCAATGATTCTTTAAACACACAAGATTGGACTTTACTAGAATTATGAAAACTTATGGTGCCGGATACCCCTGAATGTCCCTCTCCTAAAAATATTTATTGATTTTATCACTCCAAAATCAAGTCCTTCAAAATGGCTCTTGGAGAAAGGATTTGCTGCGCCATGGATCATCACTTTTTATTGCAAAAAATAAGTTGCTTAAACAACTTCAGACCACGCCCTGTCAGCAATTCAAAAATATAACCTCGAATTCATATAAGATTATATAAAGGACTTGCTGACAGGGACTAGTTTGTGGTGTAGTTACAGATCTGATAGCAATTGAAAGTAATTACCTTAATTTGGATTGTAAATCTGGAAATGTTTTGCTGACAGGGTATTAATTGAAAGGGTAGTTGCAGATCTGATAGCAATGGGCCTTTGAAACGGGTGGATATTGAAAGAAATGTTGGAATTACGCAGATTTAAATATTGCGTAATTCCTTACAATACAGTAAGATAAACAAATACAGGGAAGTGGGTAGCAATGTAACCGGTCATGTATTATTCTATCTGAAACATCTGAATACGCAAGGATATGTAATGGGAATATGGGATAAATTTGTTGTACTGGAGGGCCTGGACGGTTCAGGTACGACAACTCAGCTGAACAGACTTGAAACTTACTGCCTGGAAAATAGTATTTCCTGCTATAGAACCTTTGAACCCTCCGATGGTTTTATCGGAAGAGCCTGCAGGGATGTTCTTGAGAAAAGAGAGAGTGCCGATCCTCTCACACTGGCACAGCTTTTTGCCGCCGACCGCAGAGAACACCAGAAGATAATAAGAGAGAGACTGGAAGCGGGTCACTGGGTGTTCTGTGACCGTTATCTATTCTCATCTCTGGCCTATCAGTCCCTGAGTCTTGATTTTGATACCATTCTGGACCTGAATAAAGACTTCCCCAAACCGGGATTCTGCCTTTATGTGGAGTGCTCTGTGGAGACTTCAGCCGCCAGACGCGGAGGAAGGGACAGTGAAGATCTGTACGAAAAAGAGGCTCTTCAGAGAAGAGTGGCTGATAACTATGAAAAATCCTTTGAATCCTTTTACCCCGATTCAGAAGGACTCTACAGAATAAATGGAGAAGCTTCTGCGGATGAAGTATTCAAATCTATCCTGAAAACTCTATCAATCTAAAGAGAATCGTTTTAAGAATCAGGATGTTTCCGTCCGATACTCAAGATGTGAAGAAGTATCTGAAATTCTTTCTATTACTGACTATTATGCTCTCTGTCTCAAAACCTGTAGACCTTCATGCTTATAAAATTCTATATGCAGAGCAGTTCTACAGACTCTATCATCAGCATTTTTATCAGTATCCTGAAGATACAATGGAAAATATCCACTATCTGGGAATGGCTCTCCGTTCAGACTTTGCCAATCCCCTGAATGCCCTTGCCACAATTGAAAATGAAAAAGAGTGGGAAAAGTACAGATACCTGTTTTATATGCACGTAAATCTGAAACTGGTTGATTCCTATCTGAAACTTGGAATGAAATACGACAAGCGGAATGCCTACTTCTACAACTATCCCTGGAAATTTTCAAACCTGGACAGCTTGGAGACAGCCGAAGAGTGTTACCGCTACGCCCTGAACTTCTGGGAAGATGCCATTGAGTGGTCAGATAAGGCGGCAGAGCATAAGTTTGCCTGGATGTTTATTGAAGAAATACAATTCTGGGAAGATGAGTCTTTCCGTATACAGACCGGCGACCTCAACTATCAAAAAACCATAAACAGAGAACTCGACCGCTTGCAGAAAGTTCGCGAAGCCTTCGAGGCCATGGACCAAAACACTTACTGAATTCCCAACTATCGAAATAACGGCATGTGCCCGTTGAGTTCCACACCCTTAGGCCTATTTCGTATGAGCGCTGGAGCAATGTTATTGCTCCAGTAGAATCAAAAAAAACAGAGGGCCGAGGACATGTTTGAGAAAGGGGTATGACCCCATTCCGTACATTATTTCATCAACATCGCATCCCCGTATGAAAAGAACATATAGCCCTTCTCAACGGCTTCTTTATAGGCCGCATCGATATGATCCTTCCCGGCAAAGGCACTTACAAGTACCAGAAGAGTCGACTCGGGAGTGTGAAAATTAGTAAACATCCTGTTAACAACTTTAAACTCATACCCGGGATAGATAAATATATCCGTAGAGTTTTCACCGCGCTGAAGTTTTCCGTCGACCCAGGCTGACTCAAGAGTCCTTACTGAGGTAGTTCCCACAGCGAGAACAGGCCTTCCTTCCCGGACTGCCTTTTCAACCTTATCTGCTGTTTCATCAGAGATAGAAAACTGCTCTTCATGCATTTCATGATCCAGAATACTCTCTGTTCTTACGGGTTCAAAGGTTCCCAGTCCCACATGAAGTGTAATAAAAGCTGTCTCGATCCCCCTCTCTTTCAGACGGCCGAGAATCTCATCGGTAAAATGAAGACTGGCTGTGGGAGCAGCCACCGAACCTGTCTCTTTGGAGAATACAGACTGATAACGTTCAGAGTCATCCTTTGAATCTTCCCTCTTGATATAGGGAGGGAGGGGAATATGTCCATGAATATCCAGATAATCATCATCCACAGGAGCGGAAAATCTGACCTTCCTGTGATTGCTTGAAACTTCTTCTTCGATAACCCCTTTCAAGTCACCGGGAAAAGAAAATTTCTTACCTGTCTTCTGCTTTTTAGCCTTTGAAACCATACAGAGCCAGAGATTTTCCTCCAGTGATTTAAGGAAGAAAAATTCCACTTTGCCGCCATGCTCGGAAAATGCAAAAACCCGCGCCTTTCTGACCCGGGAATTATTAAAAATAACAAGGGTGCCCGGTTCAATGAGATCCGGAAAATCCTGCATATTCTTGTGGCTGACCTGGCCATTTTCCCGGTCCATGACCATGAGTTTTGCCGTACCCCGCTCTTCGGGGGGATGCTGTGCTATCTGTTCGGGGGGTAAATTAAAAGAGAATTCCCTGATTTTCATTCTGTGTTATATCCATTCCTAAATGTTTATATGCCAGCGGAGTGGCAACACGGCCTCTGGGGGTCCGTTTGAGAAAACCCTGCTGAATCATATAGGGTTCGTAAAAATCTTCAAGAGAATCCATGCTCTCTCCTACAGAGATTGCCAGGGTCTCAGCACCCACAGGACCTCCTCCATATTTTTCAATAAGAGTCTTCAAAATTTCCCGGTCCAGCATTTCCAGACCTCTTTCATCAACCTGAAGACGTTTGAGACCTGCATGAACTATATCTGTGGTGATGATCCCCTCACCTTCTATCTGTGCAAAATCACGCATACGACGGAGTAGACGGTTAGCCACACGGGGAGTTCCCCTGCTTGAACCGGCCAGCAGATGAGCCGCATCCGATGTGACCGTTATATTCAGAATGGCAGCACTTCTTGTGAGGATCTTCTGCAGCTCTGCATGAGAGTAGAAATTCATCCTTACATTGATTCCGAATCTTGTGTGAAGCGGACTGGAAACCCTTCCCGGCTTAGTTGTAGCACCCACCATGGTAAAAGGCGGTACGGGAATACGAATGGTTCTGGCAGATGGCCCCTGTCCGATTATCCAGTCCAGCTCATAATCTTCCATGGCAATATAGAGCATCTCTTCGATGGCAGGTTTCAATCTGTGAATTTCATCGATGAAGAATACGGTACGCTCTGTAATTGTTGTCAGAAGACCTGCCAGATCCTTAGGTTTATCAAGGGCAGGAGCAGAGGTCACCTTAGCATCGACACCCAGTTCATTGGCCATAATACCGGCAAGAGTCGTCTTACCCAGTCCGGGAGGTCCTGACAGGAAAACATGATCCAGAGGTTCCTGTCTCTGTTTAGCGGCTTCGATAAATATCCGGAGATTGCTTTTTATATCCTCCTGCCCTATAAACTCATCGAGCTGACGGGGACGTATCGGATTTTCGGGAGCTTCTTCTCCCCGAGAAGGGAGGCCTGACAATACACTGTCATCTGACACGATTCATCATCTCCTAGGAACTGAGCTCAATAATGGCCCGTCTCAATATTTCCTGCTCTTTCTTTTCAGAAGAAAGAGCTGCAATCTCTTCATTTTTCATCAACCCTTTAACGACGGTAATGACTTTTCTCTTATCAAAGCCCATGGCTGTTAAGGACTCAACCCATTCTGCATCAGGTCCTGAGGCTTTGGAAGGTGATCCCGGATCATCCCAGCTCAGTTTTCCTCTGAGCTGAAGCAGTATTTTCTGAGCGGTCTTCTTTCCAAGCCCGGGTAAAGAAGAAAGGCCATCTAGATTTTCCTCTTCAAGATACAGTATTAGCTGATCCGCACGGACTGCGGAGAGAATCTTTATAGCTCCCTTGGGTCCTACACCGCTGACCGAGATCAAGTCTTGAAAAAGAAAACGCTCTTTTTCAGAAGAGAAACCGTAGAGTGCCATCATATCTTCTTTATGATAAAGCCAGCTGAAGACACGGGCTTCCGAACCTATTGGAGGCAGAGCCGAAATTGTAATAGAAGAAGCCGTGAGCAGATATTCCATTCCATGGTTATCGATACAGACCCAGGTGGCACCTTTTTCACTGACTGTTCCCCTTATGCTGTTGATCAAGTAAGGCCTCCTGTATGTGCATGACATAGAGCTGCTGCAAGAGCATCTGCAGCGTGATCCGGTTTCGGTGGTTCTTTCAATTTCAGAAGAAGGGCCACCATGACCTGAACCTGATGTTTCTCGGCCCGCCCGTTACCCACAACCGACTGCTTTATCTGTAAAGGAGTATACTCCCCTATCACAAGATTATGACGGGCCATACAGAGTAGTAGAGCTCCTCTGGCTTCGGCCACGGGCATGGCGGATGACACATTCTTGGCAAAGTATAAAGTTTCAATTCCTGCACTACCAGGTTTATACTCTTCAATAACTTTAGCCAATCCGTCATAAATATGAAGAAGCCGGTCAGCCATAGGCGACTTTGAATCAGTTTTGATTACGCCATGAGCAAGATACCGGCTTCTTATCCCATCATGTGTGATGAGTCCCCAACCGACATGTGCCAGGCCGGGATCTATTCCCAATATGGGCTGCATTAATCCATATCGAAGTCTGAGGGCACTTCCAGGTTACTTGCAACATCCTGAACATCTTCATTATCTTCAAGACGCTCAATCAGTCTCAGTACTTTTCCAGTATGTTCATTGTCCAGGGTAACTCTAGTGTCAGAAATCATAGAAACTTCCGCACCAAGCTGCTCAAAACCTGCTTCCTGCAGTGCAGTCAGTACAGTTTCAAAGTCATTGGGTTCAGTAACAACTTCAATGGCACCGTCTTCATTGGTAACATCTTCGGCACCGGCTTCAAGAGCAGCTTCGAAAAGTGCATCAAAATCTACATTCTCAGCATCATATGAAAGGAGACCCTTTCTTTTGAACTGGTAGGAAACAGCACCTGTTGCAGCTAGAGAACCTCCACCCTTAGTAAGGATAGATCTTACATCTGCAGCAGTTCTGTTCTTGTTATCTGTCAAAGAGGAAATAAGAAGACCGACTCCGCCGGGAGCATAGGCTTCATACTGGAGCTCGACGTAATCTACACCGTCCATTTCTCCAATACCTTTCTTGATTGCCTTTTCAATATTATCTTTGGGCATGTTAGCAGCTTTTGCTTTCAGCACTACGGTCCTCAGAGCCGCATTTGACTCAAGGTCACCCCCACCCATACGGGCAGTAACATTGATTTCCTTAATAATTTTTGTAAAGAGTTTTCCTCTTTTGGCATCAAGTGCGCCTTTTTTATGCTTTATAGAAGCCCATTTGCTATGACCTGACATTGTATCTCCTAAATGTTCATTAATAAATCTTAAAGTTAAATCTTAAAGTTAAATCCTGTAAAAAATAGCATGATGAAAATTAGACTGTCAAGAATAAGAACTCCTATTCGACAGCTCCTTCAGGAGGCCAATTCAGAGTTCCACCTTGATAACCTGCATCAATTTCCTCAAAAAAAGAGATAAGAATTGAATTTTGTAAATCCAGTCCCTGCTCCGTACATTTTAAAGAAGTCTCATCAATAGTGAGACAATGCTGTTCACTCCAGCGCTTCAAAGACTTAGGCAGAATTTCAGTAATTTCTACACCGAAGACATCTGTAAAACGCTGTAAATCTATTCCCTGAGTGATCCTGAGTCCCATTAGAAGGTAGTCTTTCAGAAAATCAGAAGCCTTAAGAACTTCAACTTCATCATATCCAATCTGCCCCCGTGAATAGGATTCAGCATCCGCTCTTGTCCTGAAACGCTTTATTGCCCCGTCTGTGCCCCTGAGCATAGAAACAGCCGCCGGTCCGCATCCCAGATAAGGATACATTTTCCAGTAGGAACTGTTATGTACACTCTCTTTCCCGGATAGAGAGAAATTTGAAATTTCATAACGACTGTAACCCTTCTGCTCAAGAAAACGGCAGCCTGACAGCCAGACCTCATCATTATCAACTTCAGTATTCTGGTTACGACTGCTCCAGTTCTTCGATAATACAGTCCCTGGTTCCATTAAAAGACTGTACCAGGAGATATGATCCGGTTGCCATTTAACAGCCTCCTCCAGATCACTCAGCTGATTATTTTCAGTCATACCCGGCAGCCCCTGAATCAGATCAATATTAAGATCAAAGCAGTCTCGGTGAACTTTAAGCATCTCAAGAGCATCAAGTATAGTCTTGCGGCTGCTCCTTCTACCTGCTTTTTCCAGAAAAATATCCTGAAAACTCTGAACACCCAGACTGATTCTATTGATTCCGGCATCAGCCCATATTGCAAGATTCCCTGGATTCACATTTCGGGGATTACATTCCATTGTAACCTCATCCGGAAGGATTCCGCCATTAAAAGAATATATTTCATGGAGAAGAGTTTTCAAATAAACAGCATTAACCAGGGCCGGTGTTCCACCGCCAAGATAGACAGATGTAAACCCATTAATGGAATAGGATTTAGAAAGCTCAGCAATTTGTATTGGAATTTGAGAAAGTAGAGATTCTGAACTGCTTAAATCACAACATGAATAGAAATCACAGTAGTCACATTTTTTAACACAGTAGGGGATATGGATATAAAGGGCGGCAGAATAGGGTTTGAGCTCGGATTCGTTCATCACATTTTACAGAAAGGAAAATGCATTGAAGGGCCAATATCTGAAAAAAACCTTTCCCAGAATCCTATCAGAAGACAGAGGCCCCCAAAGATATGAATCGCTGCCCTGCCCCCTGAAATCACTGAGTACAAAGAACTCCCCTTCTTCCAGAGTGATCTCTGAAGAAGAACCATCCAGAGGATATCCGGGAATCCAGATTCCAGGAGTATCAACAGATTTCCAATTATAGGAAACTTCAATTACATCCTCTTCATAACGGAATTTTGAAGACTTAGGAGTCTTTAGATAGACGCGGTGATTCACCATTCGAACTGAATCGCCTGGAACCGCTATAACCCTCTTGATCATATTTGTTTTTTCCCAACTGTATCTGGGATAGGAACTCAGTTGAATCTTCTGAAATGTAATAAACTGAACCAGAGGATTAACAATTTGAATAAATTGTTGATTTTTTCGGAAATAGGGAGGAGAAATAACAACCAGATCTCCCCGTTTAATGCCTAAATCGACCCATTTCATCCCGCCGATATCAGTATCCAGCAACAGCTTGGAAAAAAGAATACGGTCACCGGGATTCAATCCGGGCTCCATGGAGCTTGATACAACCTTGAGAGCCGTTGATGCATAATTTGTAAAAATGAGAAATGTGATAAAGACAAGAATAAGAAAAACAGTCCGTCTGATTCTTCTGGAGGCTATTGCTTTCTTTTCCCTATACGGAATTGCCCTTCTGGAACTTGATGAGAACACTATCGGATAATCCCGACTCTCACAGCGGGCCAGTATTTAAACATAGCCTTACCAAGAATTTTCTTTTTAGGAACAGGGCCGAAATAACGTCCGTCATTTGAATTGTCACGGTTATCCCCCATGGGAAGAACCCAGCCTTCAGGAATAAAATATCCCGTCTCTGCAGCCCTTCTCCATCTGGCAGAGGCAGCCGTGTTAAAGGGCTGAACCTCAAATTTCTTCTTTTGCCGCCACATATCAATCTCAAGAGGATCCTTATACACAACAGAATCTATCTTTGAAGCCGAAGATCGCATATCGGCAGAAATCGCCAGTCCCTCTTCTCGTAGTGAATAGGCTTCACCATAGGCTCTGAACACAGGATATTCTGCAGAATCAATCATCCTCTTGTTTCCATATTCAATACCGGAGACTGTCTTGAAATCCTCTTCGGCCATAAACTCTGATTCACCCCTGGCTTTCAGAAATAGATTCCCCTGAAACTGTCTATACACATCCCCGTCTTGAGAGACCTGACGTTTTATAAGGAAATGTGGTTTTGGATTGCCGTTTTCATCCTTATCTATATCAACCATGGATAAAGTCAGCATATAGATGACTCGCTGCATGATATCAAAAACAGGCCCCTGAGAGAGGTATGTCGGATTTTCAAATATGATAACTTCTCCCCGCTGGGGAATCATAAGTCCTGGTACTTTTGCCATACCAGGCAACAGCTCAGGTCCATAAAGGAGCTTATTAACAAATATTCTATCTTTAATTAACAGAGTGTCTTTCATTGATCCCGAAGGAATCTGATAAGCCTGAAAAAGGTATTGGTTGATTAGTAGGACAACCATGGCGGCCCATAAAAAAGCCTCAAGCCAATCCAGAATGGGATTTTTAGCCTGCTGTTTCTTCTTCTTTTTATATATTCTAATTTTTCTCTTTGTGAGAATCTGTTCGCTAAATATTACGAGCTTCGCTGAGAGTGTTTTCATCCCTATTCCTTGGAGGAAGATTGCTTCGGGGAAATTTATCACAGATGCCTCTGCGTTGACAAGTCATTATAGTCTTCCTATAATCCTGATATGAAGCGAATTCCCCTGTCTGAAGAAGAATTGAACGAACAAAAAGTAATCTTGAAACCTATTTTTGGAATTCAGCCCGAAAGCTATATTAAATATGTCTATGCGGTGTTGGCTCTGTTGGTACTGTTTCTTATCTTTTTTCTACCTGGAATAATGAAAAGCGGTACCAATTATCAATTCAATACCACTCCTGAAGGGGCCTCCGTATATGTAGATGATATCCGTCTGGGAGCATCACCCGGCCGCTATTTTGTAGCCAGGGGACAAAGAAAAATAACTATTAAATCACCCTACCATGAAACCTGGGAATCTGAAGTTAAAATCAAAGGACGTTTATTTGCCACTCTGATCTTTAAAAGGAACAGAGACTTCGATGCAGATTTAATATCAGATATCAGTCCTGAACTTATGGATGATCACCACCTGATGACTGCCTCCTGGTTTCAATCAGATGAAGGATTTTCCTCTCTGAAGCTGCCGCCTGATATGCAGGATCTGATGAAAGCTTATTACAGAAGCAGTGACCGTAAACAGGAAGTTGACAGCGAATATTTTGAAGAATATTTAAAATCACTTTTAAGAACAGCGGCCTATGATAATTCATACCGGCAATGGCTTGAAGCATTTATACTTTATGAAACAGAAGGAAAAGCTTTAAACAGTTCAAACCTTCTCTCTGCTGCTGCCGATTCTGCAGCCTTTCTGGCAGAAAATCCTGAATTACTAATTCTTCTCAAAGAATTTCATGAGATCCCCGAACTGAAACTCCCTGCCTCAAGAGCTCAGAATAAAATTACCTTTGATATTGAAGGTGAAATACTTCAGCCTGTATCTTCTGATCCCCTCCGCTTTATTCCGGTAGGCACATATACAGAATTATCGGAAAAATATACCTTTTTCGTTGCAGACAGAGAAATCACCAAGGGATGGTATTTACGCTTTTTAGCAGATAATCCAGAATGGACTTCAGCTTCTAAAGAAAAGCTGATTGCAGATGGACTGGTTGATGATAATTATCTGACAGACTGGGAAGACAATCAGCTCACCGAATACAGTCAGGAACCTCTGCACTATGTTTCTCTCTTTGCAGCACAGGCCTTTAATGATTGGTTTAATGAGAAATATATAAATTCCTACGACATGAATGTAAGACTTCCTGATGAATGGGAATGGGAAGAGATTTCCATTGCAAACGGTTTAACCAGCAGAGACAGACCCTCACAGAAGAATCTTGGAGCCCTGGAGGCCGGATCTTTCCTCCCCGGAGAACTAGATCTATACGATATGGAAGGAAATCTCTGGGAATGGTGTGAAAACGGGTTTGGCACGAACGATGTATATTTGTATAATAGCCTTTCTCATAACAGCAGTTTCAGTTTTCCTGACAATGCTGTTAGGGGTGGAAGCTGGGCTAATCCTCCGGGACAGGTTAAACCTGAAACCAGAGGATCTCAGCCGGGGAACTGGTGTACCGCCTATACTGGCTTCAGACCGGTGATCCTGCAGAAAAGGTAAACTAGGAATATGTCAAAGAAGAAAAAGAAGACCCCATCCAATGTGTTGGGAGAAAATAGAAAAGCGCGTCATAACTATACAATTTCAGAAAGTCTGGAATGTGGAATAGTTTTGAAGGGTACTGAAGTAAAATCTCTTAAGATCAGCAAATTCTCTTTCCCTGATGCATTTTGTGAGATAAGAAATGGAGAACTCTTTATCAAGAATCTCCAGATAACTCCCTATGATTTTGGAAACATTCATAATCACAATGCAGACAGAGTCAGGAAGTTACTGGCCCATAAACTGGAAATCAAAAAACTTGAAAGAAAAGTTGTTGAAAAAGGTTTTACACTGATCCCCCTCAAGTTCTATCTGAAGAACGGTAGAGTTAAAGTGGATGTTGGTATCTGTAAAGGTAAAAAGATGTACGACAAGCGTGCCACGATCAAGGAAAAGGATATCAGAAGAGATTCCGAAAGAGATTTCCGCCTTAAATAAGTCTATTGAAAATTGAAGTTCTCAGTCATTGACTAGCAGTACTTATCCCATTATGATGATTTCACTATAACACCCTGGGGGTGTCAAGGTTTCGACTGTTGGATTACGATGGTCGGGTTGCAGGTGGAGCGTTACCTCCTTAAACTTTCTTTTTGTTAAGTGCCAAAAAAGAAGACGTTGTTGTCGTTTCTTTCGACAACACAGCACTTAAACTCGCAGCTTAATATATAGCAGCGACGGGCACCCAGGACGCCGTTCTGAGGCTTGGACTGTCCGCCACAAACCAGAACTTACCTTTTCTTTAGTCCGAGACTGAAGAGGGACATTAAATCGGAAGTAGGATTTTGCAGGGTCGTCTCCTCCTCTCGTAATTTCTGAAATACCAAGTAGAGACTAAACTTGTAGAGACCTTACCAGCGCCCAATAGGACGCGGGTTCGATTCCCGCCACCTCCATATAAAAGAGATTATTGCAGCTTGCTGTGATAATCTCTTTTTTTTTGCATATGTGCGGGAATCGAACTGAAATGAGCGCGCCGAAAGGCGGAAATGAGGCACGATGCCGAATGCCAGCGAATGAAGAGGAGCGCAAGGAATCAGCAGGAAGCTGATGACTGAAGCTGATTCCCGCCACCTCCATATAAAGAGAATTGTGCAGCTTGCTGTATGATTCTCTTTTTTTTGTTATAAGCGGGAATCGAACTGGAATGACGACCCGAATACTTGGAGGGCAAGAGACGCCGGAACGCCGAACATCACTCTGCTTTTAACCATGAAAAGATCAGGGGTAATAAAAATCTTGTTTACCAGTCATGCAGCATTAAAACAAAGAAAAAATTGGTAGTGAGGTGTTTGTCTTGTTATACTTAAAACAGAGTTCGCTCTAAATCGATCTTGTTCAGGAGAAACTAAATGAATATGTATGAATTTTCCATCCAAATGGAACATGATGCTGAATTATTGTATAGAAACCTTGCCTCGAAGACGGATCACAAAGGAATCAAAAGTATTTTCACTATGCTGGCGGATGATGAAGCAAAGCATGCTAAAGCAGTAGAAACACTCCAGAGAAAGAGTACCTCCACTGAGAATAAGAGTTCTATGTCTGAAGTAAAGACAATTTTTTCCCAAATTAAAGATCAGTCGGAGATCCCCTCCACCGAAATTTTGGAAGAATTAAAAAAGGCTCTTGATATAGAAAAAAAAGGCAGAGATTTTTATTCAGAGAAATTTTCTGAACTTGATACAGAAGAAGGTAAATCTCTGTTTCAGAAACTTTCCCGTCAGGAAGACTACCACTATAAAACAGTCGCAAACATCATTGAAATGGTGGAAAAGCCACTTTGGTGGGTTGAACATGCCGAGTTTACACCTATGGGTGACGATTATTATTGACTTTCATAAGCTTAATATTGAATCTCCACTAAAAGTGTATTTAAAGAACATATTTGTGAGCTTGAATCTGATTTAAAATCAGATTCAAGCTCTTAACTGTATAGGGATATTTTACAGATGACCGCGAAGGGAGAGGAGCGCAAGGAAGCTGCAAAATAGAAAGGATTTCTCAGAACTCACCGGACCCGGAAACTTACGATCACAATAATTCAGGAAGGAAGATATATATAAAAGCAGCTTCCCTCTCTATCAACGCTTTCAACCCTGACCCGCCCCTGATGAATCTCCACGATCTGTTTGACTATGGATAATCCAAGACCTCTTCCCTCTTTGTTCATTTCACCCGATTTTTCTCCGCGGTAAAATCTTTCGAAGATTAAGGGAATATCCTCAGCAGCGATTCCCGAACCATTATCACAAACCGAGATAACAACATCATTATTCTCTTCATAACATTCCACTACCAGACGGCTGCCGGCTGGTGAATATTTCAATCCGTTTTCAATCAGATTCCCAAGAACCTGACTCATTCGTACTTTATCAATTCTTATCTCCGGCAATCCAGGAGGAAGCACTGATAATTCGAGGCTTATGCTCTCCATTTCTGCTTTTAACTGCCATCGTTCCACTTCGCTTTGAATAAGCAGTCCTGGAGAACAGGTCTCCAGATCCAATTTGATTAGACCGGAATCGGATTCTATAAGCCAGTCCAGGTCATTTACCAGATTGCTTAATTTATCTACCTCTTTAATGATCTGTGCGGATGCCTTTTCCGGTGAAACTAATTTATTATTCAAACCCTTTGCTTCCAGACGGATAACACTCAGAGGGGTATTTATTTCGTGGCTTAAATCTCTAATCAGATTTTCCCTCAACTGCTTTTGAGCCCCGAGAGAGAGGATCATCTGGTTGAATGAATAAGTCATCTGCCCCAGTTCATCGGACGTTTTGACAGGAATAAGAGATGTTTCTCCGGTTTCAGAAATGTTCTGTGTGGCCCTGGTCAATGCAATGATAGGGACGGCTATACGCCGGGACATGAGTGCAGCTACAAATACTAAAATAATGATTGAGATAAGACCCTGAATAATCCTTGGCTTAATAAGGGAATATAAATACCGGGTTGTTTCCTGTTTAAGAAATTCACGGCGGATATAAATTGTTACGGTTCCAATTATCTCTGATTTATCCAGATCCAGGATATGAACCGATTCTCCTTCAATAAGCGAAAATTTTCCAAGGTTAACCAGATTTGAAAAACTGTTATATAAGGTATTCCCACTGATATCTTTTACCACGATTCTCATTGAGATATTTACCGGAGATTCGCTATAGCCGTCCTTTTCAAGCCTGCTGATCTCCTGCTGTAGATTTTCCCATCCTTTATCTCTTGTGTATGATGAGCTGAGAATCTGAGCTATTGTTTGTGATCTGATTTCTGTTAATAAATGGGGTAACTGAGATTTGCTTGTCATATATTCAATTGAAGTGCTTATTAAAATAGAGACAATAATAATGAAAATAAAGGCAGTTAAAAGACGCCAGAAAATTGATTTCATATAGATCAGCATACTAGTTTATATCCTGAACCGTAAATGGTCTGTATTGGTTTGAATTCATTTTTGTGTATAAGCTTCCGCAGACGTCTTATATGTGTATCAATAGCACGATCATATGCATCAAACTTATTGTTGAAAGCCTGTTCAATTAACTGATTCCTAGTCAGTACAATATTGGGATTGCGCATAAATACGGATAGAATATCAAACTGTGCCTGACTCAGTTTAATAGCCTGACCATCCAGACTGACTTCCTGTGTCGTTTCATTCAGATGTAGAATTCCACAGGAAATAGTCTTCTGTACACGCCCCCGGTAACGGCGGAGAACTGCTTTGACCCGGCCTACCAGTTCATCCGCATCAAAGGGTTTTGTAATATAATCATCAGCCCCTTCATCCAATCCGTTTATCCGATCCTCTTTCCTGCCTTTTGAGGTCAGCATGATTATTGGAACATCAGATTCCTGACGAAGAACCCGGCAAAGATCCATTCCATTGAGTCCCGGCAGCATCAGATCCAGAATAATAAGGTCCGGATTAAGAGAACGGGCCGATTCAAGTCCATCCTTTCCATCATAAGCGTTCACAGCAGTAAAACCTGCTCGTTCAAGATATATCCTGATCCAGTCAGCTATACGCCTTTCATCTTCTATGATTAAGATCGTTTGAATCACTTTTCAGTCCTTTCAAATTCCAAAGATCGAACTCTTATAAATATAGTTGATTTATAAAATCCCCGCTAAAAAAGTGGGGACTTTGATTTATTTATATTGAAGTAGTTCTTTTCAATTTTGAATTGATTCTCAGGATTCTTCTTATTTTCCTCCTGTTCCACTTCCATTTTTGTTTGCATTGGAGGATTTATTGGGTTCCGGATCGGGACTGGGATTAGGACTGGGATTAGGACTGGGGCTGGGATCAGGATTTGAATCCGGATTGGGATTATTGGTTTTGTTTTGTTGCTTTTCCTGTGTTTTTTCTTGTTCCCTTGTCTGTTCTTCCAGTTGAAGCTCTTCCCGTTTCCGTTCCTGCAATCTTAATTCTTCAAGTTCATTAAACCTGTCTCTGGCTTGTTCTGCTGTGATCACTCCATTTCCAAGATCATCAATGACTGAGTCCATCCTGCCGCTTTCATCGGTGTATTCCTTACGATATCGCAGTCTTAATTCACTGAGCTCTGTTTTTGCCTGAGCAGCAGTCATTGTTTTTGCTTCCACTGAATTGCAGATCCGTGCCGTGGTCTCCTTTAGTTCACCTTCATAATCTCTATCAGAATCCATATTGCCGTTTGCCATTACTGCGTATGGAATAACCAGGGCGATAATGAAAATCAAGGCAGTTTTCCTGAATAACATATTTCTCGAATAGCTTGTGTTTATCATTTTTTTTACCTCACTCAAAGATTGAAGGGTATTTACCCTTTCTCTTACCATCATAGCGGAGGATTGTGTCACAAATACGTCAGGGATGATTTAAAAAGAGATCAAAAAATCTTAAAAATTGACTTTATATGCTTTTCTTTTTAAACTTCCTGAATGAATAAATTTTATCTAACTTTGATTTTTGTATTATTTGCTATCAATGGCTATTCTCAAACCTTTGAGGATTATATGGCCGAGGCGCAAAGCGCTGCAGATATGTGGGATTATGATGAGGCTGTTCAGGCGTATGACAAAGCCCAGGAAATGAATCCCGGTAATACGGAGATTTATTCCCTGAGGGCATATGCGAAAGATATGAACGGAGACAGAGAGAGTGCTGTAATAGATTATGGTAAGGCAATCGAATTTGACCCTACTGATGCAGGTCTTTATTATTCCAGAGCTTATGCGAGAGAGTACATCTATGATTACCAGGGTGCAGTAGAAGACTTCACAAAATATCTTGAATTAGCAGGTGATGATGCGGATATCTACTCCATAAGGGCGCGTTGTCTGTATCAGCTCGATGATTACAGTGGAGCCATCAGTGATTATACAATGTCTATAAATATTGCTCCTGATAATTCTGAAATATATTACGACAGAGCCTATGCCTACATTGAGGTCGATAACTTTGAATCTGCAATTAATGATTATATGAAGGTTCTGGAACTGGACCCTGCAAACCCGAGAATCCCAGCCAAAATAGCTACAGTAAAAGTTCTCTCAGGAGCTTATGAAAAAGCAATTGATGACTGCAACAGCATGATAAAAGAAGATGAAGGTGATCTGGAAGCTTATTTTATAAGAGGCTATGCCAAAACAGAATCAGGTGATTATGAAAGCGCAATAGCAGATCTTGATTTCGTAATAGAACAATACCCGGGCCTCCCCGAATCTTTTTATTACAGAGCTGTTTCAAAATTTAATCTTAATAAATATGGTGAAGCACTGCAGGATTTCAATGGGGCTATTGATTTGAAGCCGGATTACGCTGAGGCCTATTATGAAAGAGCTGTTTTAAAGAATAATATGGGAGATGAGAAAGGTGCTGCAACAGATTTCCTGGAGGCTGAAAAGCTGGGCTATATAGCCGGCTAGTAGCAATTCTTATAAGTTTCTTTCATGTGAATTTTTTATAGGAAATTGCATAAACCTTTGATTTATGCAATTTCCCCATTTATAATATTTATATCTATTCACTTAGGCTGAATAGAAAGGATGGACCTTAAATAGTTATGGAAACTTTGATCACTTCATACTTTATAGAATGACATTATGAAAATCATCACAGACAAGAAGCAACTCAAATAATCTGGGAAATATTCTTGGTCCTTCTGAGCAAAATCACCTTCAGATACATCAGTTTGATGAAGGAGAACGATTTGGGATTTCTATGCTGACTGAGCTTCAAAATCGAGGTGTTCAAGATATTTCCACTGCATGTGTTGATGGACTCACTGACTTCCCAGAAACTATAAATACAGTCTTTCAAAAAAAACATTACAGCGTTGTATTGCCCATATGGTCCGGAATTCATTGAAGTCTGTCTCCTGCAAGGACCGTAAGGAAACAGCGAAATATTTGAAGGCAATCGACTCTTCAATCACCTTGGATGAAGCAGAGCGAGAACTTAATAATTTTGCTGAAAAATGATACAGCCAATATGGTTCCATTTGTAAAATGTGGACGATACATTTGGAGAACCTGACAACCATTTTTGATTATCCAGATGAGATCAGGAAAATTATTTACACCACCAATACCATTGAATCCTTGAATCCTTGAATCCTTGAATAGTGTTGTCAGAAAGGCCATCAAAAATCGAAGGATTTCCCTCTAATGACAGATACGCTTTCAAGATCGTATACTTAGCCGTACAGCAGGCTACCCAAAAATGGACTATGCCGCTAAGGCAGTGGAATCCGGCAATAAATTGAGTTTTAAATGAGTAGGATAGGTAGTTACACAAGGAAAATTACAGACTCTTCTCCTCACCATATCACTTGAATTCATTTATAGAAATGCTCTGAGTCTTATTCCCGGGGATTGAAAGGATTACATCACAATTGTAACTAGAACTATGTTAATATATAAGCATATAAGATGATCACTAAAGAAAAGTCGGTTATCAATTTTACATCAGAATAATATGGAGATATAGTCATTTACTTTATTAAAATCTACTATAACCTGATTCAAATACAATAAAACTAATTTTGAATAAAGGACCTTTGATGGAATTATATCGGTACTTATTTATCAACAAATCTAAAATTCAAGAATTATGTGATACTTTCACCATGATAACAGGAATAGGTGTGGCTCTTGTAGACCTGAAGCTTATTCGAATAGTAGCCACCGGTCGATGCAATGTGAACCAATTTCTCAATATAAATGGTCTTATACAAAAAAAAGTCATAACCCAAAACACAAAAATTGTCATACAGAATCCTAAAGTCGATCCAGAGTGTAAATCATGTGTACAAAAAGCCTTCTGTAAAGAGACATTGGAAGTCTGCATGCCTGTAAATCTGTTAGAACAGCCTATAGGGGCCATGAGTTTCATCACATTTACAAAAAAAGACAGAACAAAGATATTGCAGAATTTAGAGATGTATCAGGAACTTATCGATAACTTCATCCTCCTGATCGAAAACTTTCTGAAGAAACGTCTGGATCGAAATGCATTACGGAAGAATGAACCTGTTTACAGGCATAAAAAAATTACTTTTGAAAATCTGATTGGAAATGCACAATCCTATTTACATGTTATACAAAAAGCAAAGATGGTAGCTCCAAACGATGTCTCTGTCATGATCTCAGGAGAAAGCGGAACAGGAAAGGAAATGTTGGCAAATGCGATACACAATGCAAGTAATCGTCGTGACAACTCTTTTGTTGCAATAAACTGTGGTGCGATCCCCGAAAATCTTATAGAGTCCGAACTCTTCGGCTATGTTAAAGGAGCCTTTACTGGTGCAAACAATCAGGGCCGTATCGGGAAGTTTGAGATGGCCAACAAAGGGACTATCTTTCTTGATGAGATAACAGAGATGCCCATCTACCTACAGACAAAACTATTACGTGTTCTTCAAGAACAAAATATAGAAAGACTTGGCAGCAATACATTGGTAGACCTGGACGTACGAGTTATTGCTGCAACTAATAAAGATATAAAAAGTATGATAAACGAAGGAATATTCAGAGCCGACCTGTTCTACAGGCTTAATGTAATCCCATTAGATCTACCTCCCTTGAGAGAACGCTACGATGACATAGTACCACTAATGAACTACTTCATGACAAAGCACTCATCTTTCATTTCGAACCGTATGGTGCAGGATTTTAAAGTTAAAAAAAATGTTTTCGAATTCCTTAAAGGCTATACATGGCCGGGGAATATAAGAGAATTGGAAAATGTCATAATTCATATGCTCAATATGATGGATGATGAAGGAAATGTGACCCTGGAGTCTCTTCCGGTATATATGCTGGATGAAAACATGAATTTTCAGTGTTTCGCATTCTCCACCATAGAGAATCTGGAGAAGAATGCCATAATTAAGGCCATGGACTTCTATGGTGAGGATACAGAGGGAAAGAATGCGGCTGCAGAAAGCCTTGGTATTGGGCTTACCACCCTGTACCGCAAGATGAAAAAGTACAATCTTTGTCTAGACACATAGGGTTCTATATATCTAGATTCTTTTCTTATATAGCGATGAAACCTTGCAGGGAATAAAAGAACCCCTCCCCTTTTGACCGCAAAATGTACCATTCTCCATCACGACTGAACCCCTGGCAATCGTTATTACAGGAGCCCCGCATATAGAGAATCCTTCATAAGGAGTATAATCTGATCGACTATGCATAATTTCAGCTGTTATAACTGTTCGCTTCTCTTGTGAAAAAATTGTTATATCAGCATCCGTACCAATGTGAAGGCTCCCCTTTCCCGGGTATAGCCCAAAGACTTGAGCCGGATTCATAGATAACAAATCCTTCATCCTCAATAAATCAATTAAACTGTTTGCAACAGTGAATGAATATATGAGAGATGATGCCTCCTCGCTTCCGGAAACCCCTGAGGGAATATCTCTACAATCAAGAGCCATGTTCTTCTGTTTCCTGGTATACGAGCAATGGTCCGTTGCTACGATTCCTATCTCCCCATCAGCAAGGGCCTTAAGAAGTGCTCTATTATCTTCAACTCTCCGCAATGGAGGCGTCATAGTAAAGAGTGCCCCATCATCGCCCGTAAGATACGACTCATCAAGGAATAAGTAGTGTGGAGTCGTCTCAGCATAAATCTCTGCCCCCGCATCCCGAAGTTCACGGATTGCCTGTAATCCCATTGCAGAAGAGACATGAACAATATAGAGAGGCGTATTCATTTCTATAGCTGTTTGCCCAGCTTCTATGATAGCCCGATATTCAGCAGCTGCCGGTCTTATAAGTGCATGAAAGGCGGGAAACAACCTATCTTCTTCAGAAGCATACTTCCCGGAGAGCTGTTCTATAACCACATCATCCTCTGCATGCATAGTTATGAGCATCTCTCTCTCATTACAGTTCATGAATAACTGCGGCCAATCCTTAGGATCGAAATAGCAGCCAAACTGTTTATATGTTGTGAACAGTTTTATAACACGGACACCTGCTTTACAAAGTTCATCCATCTCAATGGGAATTCGATCATGCATCCAATAGACACACTGATGTAACGCAAAGTCTATGACACTATCGGAGGCTTCTTTGATGCGCTGTTCAGCACCTTCCAACAGGGTCATTCCCTTAATCTGATCCGAAAAATCAATAAAAGTCGTCACACCACCGAAGACAGCGGCCAGGGAACCGGAAAAAAAATCGTCTGCAGTAGCTTCGTCTCCCTCTCCCAGTCCATAATGTGTATGGGCATCGATAAAACCGGGAAAAACAATGCAGCCACTCGCATCGATGATCCTAATCTGAGAGGAATATTCAGAGATATCTATTTCTGGTTGTATAGCTTTTATAAGCCCCTCTTCGACCAGTATATCAACTTGCTCTACAGTATCATCCAATACCACGTTGCCATTTACAATCACCATATTCATGCTAATAATCCTAAGAAATAGAAATCTTCATATATCTTTTCAGACAGACTCTAACTGCAATATATTTGATTCTCTATACGGCTAAACTTTTTGCAATGGCTACATACCCATCACAAGCCTGTTCCAATTCATCAATAAGGATATACTCATCTATAACATGAGCTTGATCTTCTCTGCTTGGACCAAATCCAAGAGTAGGGATATTGGAGATACCGGCAGAGCAGCTTCCATTGGTGCAGAATGAGTAGGTTCCGACTTCGGTCTGAGTTTTTCCTGACTTACGAAGGGCCTCAAGAGAGAGCTTCACAAATTCATGATCTCTATCCATCAACCATGCCGGAGCAAAACGTTTATGCACTCCTGAATGCCTTGTATAGGTCTCAACAATCATGCTGGCTATAGTTGCCTCGGCTTTGAATGTTGAATCAGAGGCCTTAATTCTCTCAATAATATCAAGAATAGGCTGCAGCACGCTTTCTGGATTCTCACCTGTAATAAGTCTTCGATCGAATGTTGCAATACATTCCTCTGGTATCACAGATGCTCCCGGATATGGTGAAGAAATAATATCGGTCAAGACAAGATTCCCTTTTCCCAGATGAGGACACGAGACCTCTGGTAAAGCTGTTATCTCAGAGATCAGGTTCATCATATGATAGACAGCATTAACCCCGATCTCCGGATTGGATGAGTGTGCAGGAACTCCTTTTGTCTTAATCAGCAACTCGGCCCTGCCTCGTTGACCGATGTTCAGATTCAATTCGGTAGCTTCACCTATAATAACAACATCGGGAGAGACCAGTTTGATTACAGAAGCTAGAGAATAGCCCTCTGCAACCTCTTCAAAAACAGTCCCGGAGACATAGATATCTCCACTCACACCACCGTTCTCCTTGACTGACACTGCAGCCATGATCATTGCGGCTAAAGCACCCTTCATGTCAGAAGCACCCCTCCCATAAATCTTTCCATCCTCTATCTCTGCTCCGAATGGTTCCTTGGTCCAGGAATTTCTATTTGCAATTGAAACAGTATCCAGATGACCATCAAAGAGAACTTTTCTTCCCCCTCCAGTCCCTGAGATCTTTCCAATAATATTTCCTATACCATCGATCTTGACTTCGTCAAAACCCAGAACCTTCATTTCTCTGCTCAGCAGATCGGTAATATCCTTCTCTTTTCCGGTCACACTCGGGGTCTGGATCAACTTTACACACAATTCAATCAAACGATCCCTTTTCTGATTATTCATACGCTTATTTCTCCATCACTTCGTTATGTTACGCTGAGCAAGTTCAGCTAAAGCTTGTCTTACTCTTTCAGGTTTTGCCGGAAGATCCCGTATTCGCACACCAACTGCATTGTAAATTGCATTTATAATGGCCGGCGTTGTTGGTATCATTGGCAGCTCTCCCATTCCTTTAGCACCGAATGGTCCAATCGAGAGCTCATTGTCAATCGTGACTGTCTCGATAATTGGAGTCATATCAATAGTAGGGACCCCAATCTTTTTAAATGTATTAGTTATAACGCCCTTTTCATCCATAAGGAACTCTTCACTTAAAGCGTACCCGAGCCCCATCATGATTCCACCCTCTATCTGACCCTGTGCCCCATGGGTGTTTATCACTTTTCCTGCATCATGAACGGCAATAACCTTCAGAACCTCTACAGATCCGGATTCAGGTGACACTGCAACAAAAGCAGCTTGAGTACCAAAACAGTAAGAGAAATGGAGTCTATACGGTGCATCACTGCGCTCACAATTATCAGTATTCTCCGAGACTGGAACAGTCTCCGGAGCAGTATATATATGTGTCACAGCCATGTTTCCAAACTCTTTGTAAAGATCTTGAAAAGAGCTGACCCACTTATCAGAGGGAACTGTATCTCTGGAGATGACTAAACCGCCCACACAATCCAGTTGATCAATATCAAGACCACTTTTACCAGATACAAGCTCCAGCATCTTCTCTTTAAGTTTCTGAACAGCACTCCTTACAGCATTACCCGTCACAAAGGTCTGCCTGGAAGCGGTCGTGACACCACCATCAATAGTTTCTGCCGTATCATTGGTAATCAATTCGATATCATAAGGATTTAAATTCATGACTTCTGCAGCTATTTGTCTGGCCATAGTATCAGAGCCTTGACCGCTATCGACACTTGCTATTCTTAACAGCAGGTGATCACCACAGAGCTCTGCGATAGCTCCAGCGGCATCATTCATCCCGGAACCCAGACCGACATTCTTCATAGCACTGGCGATTCCAAGGCCAAGGATTCGGCCATCATCCAGGGTAATCTGCTCATCTTTCAATCGCTGCTGCATTATCTTGAGGGATGGTATCAACCCCACACTCTCACCAAGTACTTGTCCCCCGACCGTCTGTTTCCCAGTATCAAGACCATTGATAATTCTCAGATCAAGGGGATCCATCTTCAATTTCTCTGCAAGCATATCCATAAGGATCTCAGAGGCTATGGCAGGCTGGTTACTACCGAATCCCCGCATAGCTCCTGCAGGCGTTTTGTTCGTATATACTGCACACCCGGAAATTTCTGCATTTGGTATTTCATAAGGTCCCGGTGCAAAAAGTACCGATCGCAGAATGACAGCCTCTCCTGCAGAAGGATATGCACCTGTGTCTGCAATGATATCTGCTTTAAATGCTGTGATTTTCCCATTCGCCTTTGCACCATAGCTATAGTGCAGGATTTCCCCATGTCGTTTGATTGTCCGCAGCATCACATCTTCACGGCTCATAACCATATGAACGGGCCGCCCGGTAATCATTGCACCAAGAGCTGCATGGACCTGGATCGTAGGTTCTTCTCTTCCTCCAAAAGCCCCTCCGGTCATACGAGTGATAACACGGACCTTATCTACAGGAAGCTCTAGATTCTCAGCTATCTCATCCCGATAACTGAATGAACTCTGTGACTGGGTGCTTATAGTCAATGATCCATCTTCATGGGGAGTTGCATAAACAGCATCAGGTTCAAGATATGCATGCTCTATCGCCGGAACAGTTATGGTCTCTTCAACAATGACATCAGCCTCTCTAAAACCCTGTTCTATATTACCGCGGGTAATATGTAATTCTGACAGAACATTACCTGTATCATGGATAGATACAGACTTGTTCCCTTTGGATTTGCACATATCCAGAATAACAGGAAGTTCATGATAGACAACTTCTACCAATTTTGCGGCTCTCTGGGCTATCTCTTTAGATTCAGCCAGGATCATGGCTACTGCATCACCCATGTATCGGACCTTATCGGTTGCCAGTATCGGTTGCTTTTTAGAGATTATCCCAATAAGGTTAGGTCCGGGAATATCTTCACCGGTCAATACAGAAACGACACCTTCTATGGCCTTTGCTTTTCCAGTATCAATAGAAATGATCTCTCCATGAGCACAAGTGCTTAATACAAGTTCTCCATATAGGGCGCCCTCTTCAGGAAGATCCTCTGTATAGATCCCCTTACCCATTGCCTTGTCCACTGCATCCTGCCGAATAACTGGAGTACCAAGACCTTTTCGTTCAGTGGCAAGTGAAAGAGTCGTCCCCTCTCTTAATGCCTTAGCAGCCATAAATATGGCATCGAAGATCTTTGTATAACCGGTACAACGACAAATATTATGTTTTAACGCCTTCTTTATATCCTCAGTAGTGGGGTTCGGATTCCTGTCTATCAATCCTTTTGCTGAGATGATCATACCGGGGGTACAAAACCCGCACTGAATGGCTCCACAGTTGACAAAAGAGATCTGAAGCGGATGAAGGACCCCATTCTTTGCGAGTCCTTCGATTGTCTCCACATGAACACCATCGACCCGTGACATCTTGACCAAACATGCCCGTTTTGCGACACCGTCGACTAAAACCGTACATGCCCCACAATGTCCGACCCCACAACCGTTTTTGGTACCCATAAGTCCCATATCATCTCTGAGAAACTCAAGCAGCGTTCTGGATAAAGATCCTGTAAATACTGTCTGTATCTCATTGACATATAATTGGATGCTATCAATATTCATTATTTTAACCTTTAATATATGGTTTACCATTCGCGGCAGGATCTATAGTCTTTCCGACAAATCCCGCTAAGGTAATCATTGTGAGAATATATGGAGTCATGAGAAGAAAATCACTGGCGATAGGTACGCCTCGAGCCTGTAATGTCATCTGGAGTGCATCGGAGAATCCAAACAGCAAGGCCGCAGCCAGACAACCGAAGGGAGTCCTTTTTCCGAAGATCATGGCAGCAAGAGCGATGAACCCTCTACCTGCAGTCATTCCATTACAGAACATGGACAGTTGGGCAACAGATAGATATCCTCCACCCAGACCTGCCAGAAAACCACTGCTTATGACACTTATATATCGGATCTTAAATACATTCACCCCAACAGTGTCCACCGCTTTAGGATGATGACCTACCGCGCGCATCCGAAGCCCAAAAGGTGTATGAAAAATGATGTAATGTGATAGGACTACCAATAACAGGGCAATATAGGTCAGTGGATTTAGATGTCCGAAGATAGGACCGATGATCGGTATCCTGCTTATAATCGGAACGGTGATATTTTTGATTGAAGCGACCAAAGGTGTTCGACCGGGATTTCCCCAATAAAATTGCAGAATAATCGCCGGAACACCAGCAGCCATGATGTTTATACCAACACCCACGACTGATTGATTAGCCCTGAATTGAATACACATGACAGCATGAATAATACCCATTACAGCACCAAGAAGCCCGCCAAAGAGAACGCCCAGCCATGGATTCCCTGTAATTAGAGAAACCATCGCGGCACCAAATGCTCCCATCAGCATCATCCCTTCGATTCCCAAGTTTATGACTCCAGCCCGCTCGGAGAATGTCCCGCTGATAGAACCGAAGATAAGAGGAGTAGCCATGCCTAAAGAGGCGACAATAAGATCTGCCGATAGTATCTGTAAAAAACCTGTAATCATACTTCACCGTCCTCTTAATGTTTGATTTTTTTTGCTAAACGACGCCGAATGATCTGCTCTTTTTGGTTTTTGATGGTAGCCATAATGCTCCACTTACCGGCTACAAAAAAGATTATAAGAGCTTGAAGTACCTTGACCAGATTCACATTCGTTCCTGCGATGATCTGCATCTTCATTGCACCGGTCTTTAATGCACCGAAAAGGATAGAAGATATGATTATACCGACAGGGTGATTGTTCCCGAGCAACGATACTGCAATCCCTTCAAAACCATATCCTGGAGAGAATCCTGCATAAAAGCGCCCATAGACGCTGCATATTTCTATAGCCCCACCCATACCTGCTAAAGCACCAGAAATCATGAACGCCGAAATAACGGATTTATTCGTATTGATACCAACAAACTGAGAGGCATTTAAATTATGGCCCACAGCCCTCATTCGATATCCGGATTTAGTCTTCCACATGAGAAGATATACGATGATAGCCATGACGATACCGACAGCATAGGCCCTATTCATGGGAGATCCCTTGAATAGGGCCTGAAGACGAACATTATCATCCATAAAAGGAGTCGCTGGTTGGACACTCCCCTGCCTGAATGGTCCATTCACCGATACTAACCAGTTTGTCAAATAGAGGGCTATCTTATTCAGCATGATTACATTTATAACCTCATGCACCCCGAGGCGGACCTTCAAGTATGCCGGAAGAAAGGCCCACAAAGCCCCCGCTACAGCACCGGAAATCAGCACCAGAGGGATATAAATTATTGAGGGAAGTCCTGGAAATAGAGTACCGACCATAGCACCTACAATAGCTCCGACATATAATTGACCCTCTGCTCCGATATTAAAAAGTCCGCTTCTGTAAGCCACCGAAAATGAGAGACCTGTGAATATCAGAGGCGTCGCGGCCAGCAATGACTGCCCGAAACTTCTGAAACTCCCCAAAGATCCATTTAAGAGTGATGAAATAGCCAGTACTACATCATCTCCCAGGAGAGCAATAATAATCCCACCAACGAATAATGCCAGTATGATTGCAGTGAGAGGATCAAGTAGTCTTCCAAGCATACCCAGGATACTAGTTCTTATATTTTTAAATTGTTTATTCAAACTTCTTTTAGTCATGAAGAGATCTCCTTACTCCGCCCATGCAAAGACCGACCTCTTCCAGTGTGGCACTTTCTCTTGTGAATTCAGCAATGATCTCACCTTCAAAAATCACTAAGATTCTGTCACTCAGTGTAAATATCTCTTCAAGCTCAAATGAGACAAGAAGAATTGCCTTTCCATTTTTTCTTTGTTCTAAGATCTGCTTATAGACAAACTCAATAGCTCCGACATCTAATCCCCGTGTAGGTTGTGCCGCAATTAGAACATCAGGGTTTTTTGATATCTCTCGTCCAAGAATCACCTTCTGCTGGTTTCCCCCGGAGAGTGTCCTTCCCAGAGTCTCTGTGGAAGGTGTTCGAATGTCAAAATCCTTTATAATCTTCTTTGCTCTATCGCTTATGACCTGCTTATTCAGAAACGGTCCCTTTTGATACTCTGGTTCGCCTTCTAGTCCAAGCAAAAGGTTTTCCTCTATAGAATAATCAAGGATCAAACCCCATTTCTGTCTGTCTTCGGATACATGTGCAACAGAATGTTGTGACATGGCTTTCTGAGAAAATTTCTTTGGGAATTCGCTTCCAGAAACGCGAATGGAACCTTTGTCACGCTGTATCAGTCCAGCAAGGACTTGCAACAGCTCACTCTGTCCATTGCCGTCAATACCGGCAAGACCGACTATCTCAGCTCTTCTGACCGAAAGGTTTACCCCTTTGAGTGCAGGCAGCCCCCTATAATCTTTAACATGAAGATCCTTGATTTCAAAAATCACTTCACCGGGATCCTGTATCTCTTTTTCTATCTGCAGGACGACAGGTCTACCAACCATCATCTCTGCCAATTGTTGTTTAGTGACATCTACTGTCTCTTTTATTCCCACGACTCTGCCGGCTCTCATCACCACAACCCGATCGCTGATCTCCTTTATCTCCTGCAGCTTGTGCGTTATGATAATTATTGAATGTCCTTTGGCCTTAAGTTCACGTAGAACCTTGTAGAGCTCTTTCACCTTTTGAGGTGTCAAAACGGCAGTGGGTTCATCTAGTATCAGTATCTTTGCTCCACGATAGAGAGCTTTTAGAATCTCCAATCGCTGCTGTTCACCGACAGAGATATCTGCTACCAGTGACTTTGCTTGAATACTGAGTCCATATTTCTTTGAACATTCCATGACAATGGCCTCTGCCCGTTTATAGTCAAGACAACCGTGGTGTCTTGGTTCTGCTCCTAGAACCATATTTTCAGCAACAGTAAGATGTTCCACCAGCATAAAATGCTGGTGAACCATTCCGATACCCAGATTGATTGCATCCCTTGGGGACGAAATATCTACTCTCTTGTTTTGGAAATAGATCTCGCCATTATCCATGGTATAGAGACCATAGAGCATATTCATTAAGGTAGTCTTTCCTGCTCCATTCTCTCCCAGAAGTGCCAAAATCTCCCCTTCTCGCACATCTATGGATACATCATCATTCGCTAATACACCGGGGAATCGCTTGACTATATGCTGCATACTTAAGATTGTCTCATTCATCGATCCCCTGCTCCTTAATACGAATCTATTTGAATATTTTTATTAAATTGAAGGTGCTTTGAAAGCTGCAAGTTCATCCCTGTTGGAAGGGACGACAATCTCACCACTAATAATTCTTATTACGATATCGTCGACTATCTTCATTATCTCAGGATCAACAACATCTCTGGCTGCATCAGGAAATCCGACGGTTCCCTCTTTTAGACCAAGAGACATTACACCGCCTGAAAAATTACCTTTCATCGTATCGTTGACGACTGACATGACTGCAGAATCAATCTTCTTGATAGAAGAGGTCAACTGACGTCCTTCAGACATTTCAGTCTTATCTTTATCACAAGGAATTACCCAGGTATTCATGTCTTTTGCCGCTTCAATGATACCGACCTCGGTAAGTCCAGCTACTCCCTGAATAATATCTATCCCCTGTTTATACATGATAGTAGCCTGTTCCCGACCAGCACCTGGATTTCCAAAGCTTCCTACAAAAGTGATTGTATTTTCAATAGCAGGATCAACTGTCGCAACACCGGCTTTCCAACCAGATTCGAATCTAATGACAGGAGGAGTCTCCATGCCGCCAATGAATCCGACCTTATTGGTCTTTGTTGTCAATCCTGCAATTATTCCTGAAAGATAGGCCGCTTCATTTTCTTTAAAAAGAACTGATACGACATTGGGGGCATCGACAATACCATCAATCATAACAAAGTGACTATCAGGATACTGTTTCGCTGCTTCTGCAACTGAATCCACGAGGAGAAAACCCACCGCAACAATAAGATCATATCCCTGTTCTGCAGCAGCTTGAAGATTTGGAACATACTGTGACTGCTCACCTGACTCTATGACTGCGATATCTGCACCTAATTCAGCTTTAGCTCTCTCAAATCCCATCCAGGCCGCATCGTTAAAACCTTCATCACCAAGTCCCGAGACATTTGTAACCATGACCATCTTGAAAGGGGCTTTTTCAATTTCTTTTTCTTTTTCAACAACAGCTTCAGTTTTCTTTGAACATCCTATGACAACAGAGGTTGCCAAAGCGATCATCAATACGACAAGAATCTTTTTCATCAGTTCTTTCATTTCTACTATCTCCTTGAATTCAAATAGTTATTGATTTGCAGGGACATGTTGTCAAACATACTCCGCAACCGACACAAATCTCATGATCTATCACAGCTTTCTTATCTACGATAGAGATTGCTTGTTTAAAACATGATGTAGCACACAATCCGCAGCCAGTACATGTCATCAAATCGACTCCGGGAATCCATCCGTACACCTCAGAATCTTCCTGCTTTTGAGCAAGCCCTCTAATCTCACTCAAATCACTAATACCCCGCTCTATCATCCATTTGATAAGATCATTATGAATACGATCAAAAAGACCAAGACCATGTAATATCGCACCACCTACAATACCGACACCAGAAGCCCCAGCCATGATCAACTTAATTACATCCTGATAATCAGTCACACCTCCTACCCCAACGACAGGAACTGTAACATTGCGACAGATCTCAGTTATATAAGCCAAAGTTAAAGGAAATATTGGAGAACTGGACAAATAACCGTATCCATCCCTGTTCCCTAACACCGGTCTACCTGTCTCGATATCTATATCCATAGCAGGACCGACTGCATCCATAGCGGCGATACAATTCACTCCTGCGTCTTCCAGCTCTCTGCATAATTTTCCGACATTCTTACAGAAGGGTGGAAGCTTTACCATAATCGGTACATCAACCTTTTCTCTTGCCATGCGTACAGCATCCACAAGATTTTCCGGTTCATAATCGGAAAAGGTCACAATGCTTGCCCCATGATGCTGAAGTATTGCTGCATACTCCGCTGCCTTTTCCGGTTTCACATGATTGGTAGCCACATTAGCTATTAAGGGGATATCAATATCGATAGTATCCAGTTCTTCCATCCATCGATCGAATCCCATATCAGTCCAGTCCGCATTTATGAGTCCTTTCTTGACACGTATCATGTATCGTGAAGGAGATGCAGCCGGTTCATTTCTAATACTCTTGGTAACAATCGCACCCAGCTTGTGCTCTGCTGCCCGTTTTATTAATTCTGCATTACCAGAGAGAGGTCCTTCCGAAAGAATCAGCGGACTGTTGAGTTTGACTCCGGCTATCTCTATACCGATATTCACCTTATCAATCATATCCATCTAAATGTCCTTGCTCACTCTGATCTCTTTACCATATTTTCGTGCTGCAAGCTTTGAGGGAGGAAGCAAGATAGCTCCATCACCGGCTGATGAGACGATCTCCCGATAAATAGTTAAATATCCACTGTTTATTTTTGATTTTGGGTGAACCAGATTTACACGTCTCTGATCAAGCTCTTTCTTATCAACAAGAATGCTTATACTTCTTTTCTCTGTATCAAATTCGATTATATCGCCATCCTGAATCAAGGCGATCGGCCCATTGTCTGCGGCTTCAGGTGATACATGACCGATACAGGGACCTCTAGTCGCACCGGAGAATCGTCCGTCTGTGATTAGTGCTACTTTTTCACCAAAACCTGCTCCCTTAAGAGTGGCCGATGCCGTCAGCATCTCACGCATTCCCGGACCACCTTTCGGTCCTTCATATCTGATTATCAACACATCGCCTGCCTCTATCACACCATCGATGATGGCGGCGGTTGCATGCTCTTCACAGTTGAAAACCTTTGCTTTACCCGAAAAACGAACCATATTTCCAGGCATCGTAGCTTTCCTGACTACAGCACCATCGGGGGCAAGATTTCCCTTCAGCACCAACAGTCCACCTTCAGTCGAAGCTGGCTTCTCTACAGAACGGATTACGTCATGATCGATATATTCGACCATATCAATATTCTCTTTAACACTCTTCCCGGTGACTGTCATACAGTCCGTCTCTATAAGTGATTCCAGCTCGTGTAAGACAGCCTGAATACCACCAGCATGATAGAGATCCTCAATAACATGCTCCCCACCAGGACTCAGGGTGCATAGTTTTGGAGTTATTCTGCTTAACTCATCAAAAAGTTCCAGTGGAATATGCAAGCCTGCCTCAGCAGCTATTGCCGGAAGATGCAGGAACACATTCGTGGAACCGCCAATAGCCATAGCCATCTTGATACCATTCCTGAAGGCACCCTCTGTCATGATATCTCTTGGTTTTATATCTCTCTCCAAAAGCTCCATAATCTTCATACCAGTCTTCTTTGCTAATCGTCGTCTCTCTGAATAGACGGCAGGAATAGTTCCTGAGCCGGGAAGAGACATTCCCATTGCTTCGGTAATACAGGCCATTGAATTAGCTGTCCATGCACCTACACAGGATCCTGCACAGGTAAAAGAGGCATCGGCAATCTGCTGCAACTCTTTTGAAGAGACAACACCATTCTTCAAGTCAACCAGAGTCTCCAGCACATCCGTTGGAGTAACCTTCTTTCCCTTATATGTACCCTGAATCATTGGGCCACCGGTTATCATTATTGCTGGAATATTCAATCTGGCCAGTGCCATTAATTGTGCTGGTATAATCTTGTCGCAGGACCCAATTAGAACTATTGCATCGTACTGATAGGCTTGGACCGTCATTTCAATCCCATTTGCAATAAGCTCTCTGCTTGGAAGAATATAGTGCATACCCTCATGACCCTGAGCCAGAGCATCACAAAGAGCGATGGTATTGAATTCGAAGGGGGTTCCACCTGCGATTCTGATTCCCTCTTTCACAGCTTGCGAGATCTCCCGCAGATGCATATGACCCGGAACCATTTCGCTCCAGCTGTTAGCAACGGCAATCAACGGACGTTCTAGCTCTTCTCCGGTATACCCGCAGGCACGAAGATTTACGGCCCAGGGAATTCTACCGGTCCCACCCACTGCCTTTCTACTGCGCAGACCCTCAATATTTATTTTATCCGGATTCATACCAATCCCTCCAATATATTCAATTTCTGTAAGCGTCCCCGAATATCATCATTCTGATTTTGAGAAATTCGTCCTATGGGAGATCTGGAGAACGTAGGAGACATCCCTATACCCCTGAACTCAAGCATCTGTTTGATCACCGTAAAATAGGGTCCCATGGTCAAAATATCCAGAATGTCACACACATGCTGCTGCATCTGAGCCATTAATCCCGTATCACCGACCTTGAATGCCCTGTAGATTTCAGTAAAAACCTCTGGATAAATATTAGTGATTGTACTTACGGCTCCCTGAACTCCTGTGTCCAGGGATGAAGCAAAGATCCTGTCTCCTCCGACAAGAAGAGTCTGATCCTCTCTCAATAATTTTCGATATTCTCGCAATGAATCGAGACTCTTTCTGCTATCCTTAATTCCAGTAAAGTTCTCAGCCCTTTCTGCAATAGCAATAACAACTTCTTCAGTCACAACATTCCCCGCTGTTACAGGATTGTTATAAAGGAAGAAAGGCGTCTTTTTTGCCGAATCTGCAATAGTACAAAGATGTTCTATCTGCTCTGCAGCGGAAACTCTGAAATAAAAGGGATTTATAGCCGAAATAGCAGCAACACCCAGGTCTTGAGCATGTCTTGCCAGATTGATGCTTTCCCTGGTTGTGACAGCACCAACATGTGCAATAACAGGGATTTCCCCATCTACGGTTTCGACAATTGCTTCCAGAGCCGACTCTCTTTCGGATTGAGACATGAGTAGCCCCTCTCCTGAGGTTCCCATCGGGAAAAGAGCATCCACCTTCCCGGCCTGCCATGCGGTCAGTTTTTTTAATTCTCCAAGATCCAGCTCACCATTTCCAGTAAAGGGAGTAACCATTGCTGAGACAACTCCCTCTATTTTAAAATCTGCTACACACATCTGTTCCCTTCCAATTCTTCAGCCGCAGCACACTGTTTTTTAATAAATTCTTCATAGAATCTCATAGAAGTCTCAACCTCGTGTAAAGAGATTTCCTCCGCTGATGTATGACACAATCTGGGATTTCCCGGGCCATATACAATGCATGGAATATTAAGATCATTGATGATAAAATCCATGTCGGTATACCCATCGGTAATATAGCTGCCTAAATCATTGCCGGTCACACAGGTATGGACCTCTTTCATGAGTTTAAAAAGCGGAGACTTCCGCGAGGTTTGTGCCGAGCGTAATCCACGTTCTTTTACAGGTTCCCAATTCCAGTCGGGTCTATCAACAGTCAAAGAGGCCTTAAGAGTCGGATTTTCACTCTTTGCTTCATTCAGAATATTTTGAATACACTCCATCATGCTTTCATTGGTATCACCGGGGATGACTCGGCAGTCAAGTGAAATCTCACACTTGTCCGGTACATTGTTGTATGCCGTACCCGCCTGCACTAGTCCGACATTGATGGAGTTCTTCAGAACTCCCAGTCCAACACCAAAATCCTTCTCCTCGAAATTGAAAGAAAAAAGCCTCTGCAGAATCGGCATTGCCATCTCTACAGCATTCACTCCCAACCAGGGACGACAGCCGTGTGAAGCTTTACCTATGACTGTTATCTTTACAGGAAGAGTCCCCTTGCATCCCAGGACCGCATTCAACCCCGTCGGTTCAGTAATGATCGAATATTCAGCACGGATACCAGTTTCCACGAGTTTCATACTGCCCTGATGTTCGGACTCTTCATCAATAACAGCTGCAAGACATACAGGTTTCTCCAGCACAACACCCTGTCGTCTCAGATTGACAAGGGCGATTATACAGGCTGCAATACCGGCTTTCTGATCCACAGTACCTCTACCATGCATAAGATCACCATTTATGACAGGTTCAAATGGATCGGTCATATCCAATCCCGGAACTGTATCGTAATGGCCATGTAATAAAAGCCCAAACTGAGGGTTCTCACTCTGCTTTATAGAAAGGGGTGTCGGCGGATAGGTTATAAGCACATTGAATCTATTCTCTGTACAGTACTGTTTCTCGACCCCCAGTCCCTGTAATTCACAAAATGAATACAGGAACTCACCAAGGTTCTTTTCATTACCATTGATACTCTCTATTCGGATCATTTTCTCAAGCAAAGTGATTAGCTCAGATTGTTGCATTATGCCGTTACCCAATCGTTTCGTTTCCAGAAATCTGTAGCCTGTTCCTGACACTCTTCCCTTACAGACTGTTCATCAAGAAGCTGATGTACACCATCTTTTACGACCAGATCACCATCAATAAAAACCGTCTTCACATGAGCACTGTCAGCGACACTTACAAGATAATTCCAAATATTCGCCTCAAATACCCTCACAGGACTGTTGTTCTCCAATAGAACAATATCGGCCTTCTTTCCGATCTCCAATGAACCGATCTCATCCTCTTTCTGAATGGCCTTTGCCCCATTGATCGTTGCCATTTTAAAGACCTCTTTATCGGGCATTAATTCCAGCTCTTCATATTTCAGACGATGGATCATCTGACTTGTCCGCATGATCTCGAACATTGATTGTGTCATACCATCTGTACCTAAAGCGACAGGAATCCCGGCGGCCATAAGAGGAACCATGTTTGGCCAGAATCCAAACATCGCATTACTTACAGGCTGATGAGAAATCTTACAGCCATACTTTGCTAAAATTTCGGGATCTCTCAGAATATCCAGATAGGATGCATGAAAGAAGAGTACATCAGGTCCCAGAAAACCAAGGTCCTCCAGCCATTTAACAGGTCGTTTTCCATATTTCAGGGTTGAATCAGTTGTATGATATCGAGAATCACTCAGATGCATCATGATTCCACAACCATGTTTATCTGCGGCGGCACGCACCATTTTCACCTGTTCAGGTGTCACTGTATAGGTCGTATGAATACCAATTCTTCCATTAATACGTCCACCCTTTTTCTTCATTGCGTGATAGAAGTCCAGGTTCTCTTGAAGACCAAGTTCAAAATTCTCGTGACTGATTCTTCCTGTAGACTCAAATGAGAGAAAACCTCTGATTCCGCTCTTCTCGGCAGCCTCTCCTGCTGCGAATAATGTACCCGGCAGGGCATTAGGTCCTTCAACAGTATCTGTCGTGGTGGTAAAACCATGTTTCACATGCTCTATGGCATTGATCAGGGTTCCCTGCATTACGTCCTTGTTGTTAACCTTATTTTCCAATTTCTGAAACCAGAAACGTTCCATCCATGAAGCAAATGAAAAATCTTCCTCAGCAAAACCTGAATAGGGTATACTTCTTACGACGGCGCTGTACATATGATTATGAGCACAAACGAATCCGGGAATGGCGATCTTCTTCTTACCATCAAACAACTCAACGTCATTCTTGTATTCTGGAAGATCTTTCATACTTCCGATTGCAGTGATCCTGTCATTAGTGATCTCTATAAAACCATCACGGATCAGTTCTGTCTCAACTTCCGGTGTCACAACCATCACGTTTGTTATAACTTTCTTCATCTCATTTCACTCCTGCAGTCTTTATTTTCAGAGCCGTTTCCGGACACTCCTTCACACATTCTCCGCACAAATCGCAGTTAATCGCTTTACCAGCAAGCTCGTCCATAAATATTCGATTGCAGGATTCAACGCATTCTCCACATCCATTACACAGATCTTCATCCACTTGAACCAACCCATCAACGCAGCTTATCGCATTTTGAGGGCACACTTTTATACAAACAGGATCCGGGCACTGATTACAAACCAGAGTCTTAAAATCCAGACAATCATTACGCACTACCCGGATACGTGTTCGGCCGGGGTTATAGGCCTTGATATGAGCAAAAGAGCAGACAAACTCGCATTGTCGACATCCTGTACACTTACTCTTATCTACAAACAAATACTCTCTCATCTCATATCTCCCGTATTTGGCACGAACAGCTTTCTGACCAAATGATCAACAGCCCTCTGGTCTCAATCACTGAAGCCATAAATGATCTCAGCCTCTTTGGTCATCAGTAACTGTTCCAGCCGATCTGCCGTTGGAATACCATTATTGTCCCACCCTCGCAGTTCGTAATATTCGTCCAGCATTTGATCCTGCATTTCCTGCGTGACCCGTCGTCCATTTGATGGACCATACTGCATTGGATTATTGGTGATTTTTTCAGGGAGATAGTCATCTTTTCGTGAGATTCCACAAGCGTTACTGAAGAGCCTCGATAGATTCCAGATTCGTTCTCCTGTCTCGACCAGAGCCTCGACAGTATATTCATACCCAACAAAAGCAGTGAGCATTTCTGTAATACAACTATCGTTAATACCTATACCATATGGGAATTGACATATACCTAAACACTCTTCGGCAGCTTTGGCATTCTGCTGTGTCGAGACAAATGCAGCTTTTCCGACTGTACTGTCACCTGGTTCCAGTACCCCCGACAACTCTCTTCCTATAGGAAAACTACGGAGGTGACATGCTCCTCTATCAGAAGTCTGATATGCAAGACTCATCCCGGTTGACGAACGCGGGTCATATCCTGCCAGATCCAAACCCTTCACTTCAGGAGCTTCTCCGGCCATGTTCAGATACTCTGCCACAACCTTAGATCCCTGAGCAAGAATATCCCCAATTCCTTCCCGTTTACACATGATTGAAATCAGATGCATTCCTTGTTCGGTCAGATTCATACTATCGCTGAGACCGAATATTTTTTTGTCTACAAGTCCTCTTCGTATCGCATCAAAAACCAAACCTGATATTGCACCAGTCGTGATTGTATCTATACCAAACTGATTACACAGATAGTTAAGAGCAGCGATTCCCTGAGGATCATCCAATCCGATATTTGATCCAAGAAGGCATAGAGTCTCAAATTCAGGACCTTCCATCTCTCCACCTGTATATGTTGAATCCCTATACCCTTTTGAGCAGGAAACTGGACAGTTTGCACAAGACAATCGTCGAACCAGTTTACTTTCGATCGCTACATGATTTATCTTCTCTGCTCCTTTGAACTCTTTACCGGAAAAATTCCAGGCAGGCAGGATACCCAATTCATTCATGGCATCAACATTTCCAGGTGTCCCATTCGCTCTTGTTCCCGGAACCCAGGGATTGGATGCGATCCATTGTGATGTCTTTTTCATGGCTGAGATAAAATATTCAGGTTGTGATGGAACAATATCCTTTGCACCTTTCACAGCTATCAATTTCAAATTTTTCGATCCAAAGACAGCCCCGACTCCACCTCGGCCAATATTCCTTGAAAAATCATTTCCCAGACAGGCGAATTTGACCATACGTTCTCCGGCCTCTCCAATTGAAGTCACGCGAATACGACTATCTTTCAACTGTTCCCGAATACGCTTTTCCGTGTCATATATTCCCAATCCCGTATAATCTGAAACATCAAGAAAGGTAACTGAATCATTCTGCAGATAGAGTCCCGTAAGTTTCTCTGCTTTTCCCTCTATTATGAGTAGATCTATCCCGAAAGCTCTTAATTCAGGACCGAAGTGACCACCCGAACTGCCATCGAGATAGATATTTGTCAAAGGTGATTTAGTGACAACGTGAAATCTGGATGACGCTGGGGCCGGAGATCCAGAAAAGGCTCCGGGAGCAACATAGATAGAGTTTTCAGGGTCCAGCGGATCGGTCTTTGGTGGGACTTCTTTAACAAAATAGGCTGTTCCTAATCCTTTTCCACCTATATATTTCTGAAGTATCTCATCAGGTATGGACTCAAAAGAAAATGAGCTGCGTTTCATATCAATTCGTAATAATTTTTTACACCAGGCCATGCAGAACTCTCCTTGACAGTATCAATCAATTTCCATCTAAAGCTTTCTATATTTTCAAATTACTTTTTTACATGCTTTTTTATTTGTCGTTTAAGATCTCCAATAGGGTCGTCTAGCACCCCATGGGGCATTAAGCAGACGAGTTGTCTCATCACCCGCATTATCAAGAAGTTCATCCAATGATTGCTGTGCAAAGACAAGCTCTTCTGACTCATTTATGGTCTTGACCTCTCCCTGTTCCATAACGACTTTTCCATCTATGATCGTGGTCTTGACGTCACTGCCATGAGCGCTATAAACAAGTTTTGCTACAATCCTGTTACTCAGGAGTAAATGAGGTTGCTGAAAATCAACTATGATTAGATCGGCTTTTTTACCAACCTCAATTGAACCTATTTGATCATCCATACCAAGTACTTCTGCACCCTTGATGGTTGCCATCTCCAGAGCCTGTTCCGCAGTCAATACATCAGCACTCTGATGTTTCTGTTTTTGCAGATATGCAGTCATTCGCATAAGCTCAAACATGTCGTATGTATAACTACCAGCTCCATCAGTACCGAGACCGACTTTCACTCCAGATTGAAGCATTTCTGCAACGGGTGCGATACCATATCCCAGCTGCGAATTCGCAACCGGACAGTGCACTGATCCTGTCTTTGAATCGGCTAATATTGAGATCTCTTCTGGTGTAAGCCATACAGTATGAATGAATACAGAATTTTCTCCTGTTATTCCTCTTGAGTGAGTAAACTCGACATCTCTCATACCATATCTGCTATAGCTGCAGGCCAGGATATCCTGCCAACCAGCGACATGTGTACACATTTGAATATTCAATTCGTCGGCAATTTTCTTGGACTCTATCAGCAACTCTTCCGAAGCGTCCTGGGTAGATCCAGCCCCTATGGCCACTGTAGTGTTCTTCTTATTATGCCATTGCTTATAGTAGTCTCTGAAGTCAATAACCAGATCATCTCTTGAATGGATCATAGTCATCTTATCTTCGTCCAACTCTTCTCCGGCGAAGGTCTTATCTAACAATCCGTATACCATTTTTGCCCGTATACCAGATTCATCCAATGCTTTTGTGGCCTCTCTAATATTCTGAAAATCTGTATGCATATACCAATGATCACAAATCGTCGTAGTGCCGGTCTTTATCATTTCCAGGGATGCCAATCGTGTACTACGGTATGAATGATCAGGTGACATCTGGGATACAATGGGAAATAGAAACCGCCAATTCCATGGTTCAAAATGCATATCATACCCAATACCCTCTATCAGAGCCTGATAGAGGTGTGTATGGCAATTCACAAACCCCGGCAGAACGACGCTGTTCTTTGCATCAATCACTTTTGATGCCGGCAAATCCTCACAACCAATGCCTACAATTATGCCGTCTTTTATATATATGTTATTTTTTTGAATGGTCCTTTTGGGATTCATCGTTACCAAGGTGCCGTTTTTAATCAGTAGATCTAGCAAAATCGCCTCCGAAAGTAGAACTTGATGACATTGCTGATACTTTTGCAATTACTGTGCCATCTTTAATTTTCTTTCGAAATAAAGATTTTTTATTTTAAAATACCATTCTGGGGGGGTAGAGATCTAATTTATGGCATTCAGTCATATTGTTGGGGATATTTTTATCAAGTTTTGGGCGGCATATATATCGTTATGAAAAAAAAGGATTATATAATTGTCATAATGGAAATAATTATTGCTCTTAATAAGGGAGTTTATAATTGTTATACTTTAGCAGGAGCATTATGAAAATCATCACAGACAAGGAACAACTCAAAGCAATCATCATCTCACTTAATCTGGAAAATATTTTTGGTACCTCTGAGCAAAATCACCTTCAGATACATCAGTTTGATGAAGGAGAACGATTCATAGAAGAAGGATCAGAAGTCAAATACCTTTATTTAGTTCTGGAGGGTGAAGCGCAGGTAGCCCCTTCTTCTGAATCAGGCACTCAGGTATTTCTGGAATATATTCTGCCCATGGATGTGGTGGGAGACATGGAGTATTTCTCATCAAGCCCCTATTTTCACAATGTTGTTGCCCTGACTCAATGCAAATATCTTGCCATTCCAGTAAGCCTGATTACCCGGCAGCTCGGTAGCAATATTCATTTCTACCGTTTTATATGTGAAAATATGGCCGGTTTAATGAAAAGAACATCTACCAGATTTTCCCGGTCTCTACTGTTTCCACTGAAAACCCGACTGGCAAAATTCATACTTGACCAATCAGATAAACAAGGGACAAAAAATATTCATATACATGTGGATCAAGTTGCCGACTACTTTGCTGTCACATCAAGGCATCTTAGACGGGTTCTTTCTGAACTGGAAAAAGAGGAAATCATTTCACGTACAAAGGCGCATATTAAACTACTTGATACAGAATCTCTTGAAGCCCTCAATGAAGAGATGGAATAAAGATGGTAATATGGCTGACACAATTCTCTGAAGCCCTACCCTATGGTAAGCACTTTCGCGATGCCCATAGATTTGGCATACTTTGCTAAGGCATCAAATTCACTGACCTTCGGTACTGTACCTTTTAGAAATTGTATCCGTTCTTTCGGCAGTCCTCTTACATGCATTCTGATCAGCTTAAGAGGTATTTCTGAATATGCTGACAGGGATTCGGCAATTCTTCTGACAACAGCTTTTTCATCATAAAGGCCTTTGATGTGAACGAGTCTTAGTTCTTCAATCCTGCCTTCAGTCAATAGATGTTCCAGGTTCAGCATATGCTCTTCTGTCTCAATGAATCTCTGTTGAAAGCCTTTGGCCCGATGATCGTTGTTAAGCAGCACATCTGTAAAACACAGTCTCTTAAGCCCTTCACCGATTCCTTTGACGTCATAGAGGAATTTATCCGTTTCTGCTATAAGAGATTGTATCTTTTGCCTGTCGAAAAAACCATTGGTATCCACATAACAAGTGAGACCAAGCTTATGAACATCCCGGAACAGTTCCGTGAGAAATTCATGGTAGATGGTCGCTTCTCCACCGGAAACAGTGATGCCCCTGATAAAAGGCATGTTTCCCTTGATGAGATCAAGCAGTTCCTGCACTGTATAGTTACGGATACCTTCTGCGGTCATGGGTATGGTCTCTGAATTATGACAGTACAGACAGTTTGCATTACATCCCTGAACAAAGATACTGGTCCGGTTACCGATCCCTTCCACATTAGAAAATGGGATGATTCGGTGTACAGGTAGAGTCAGCATATTATTGCCTTAATTTTCTGTCAAAGACCTGATTATTGTCATCTGTCCCCATACCGAAAACTGTTGTATCTCTGAGAACAACTTGATTCTTACGGAGTTTTTCTACTTCACTCTTTTTCACCAGGTACCCTGTAACACGAATTAGGTCAGTATTTTTCATATACGTAGTGATATATCTGTAGCCGCTGGAAAAGGCACCATCAATGATGTCCACAACTGCGTCAGGATGATCGACATAAGTCTGGTCAAAGGCAAAAAGGTCTCCCGTTCCGGAAGGAAAATACTGATGGAATGGCGCTGAATGTTTAAGATGGTCAATCAATATAGGTTCCTGACCGACTTTTACTCTGTGAGCAGGTGTGTTCATAGTATCCTCTTCATGAAGAGCTGCACCAACTTGAGCATGAAGCAGGTAATGACCGCCTGTTCTTTCAACATACTGACCTTTATGGCTGTTCACTAATTTTTCAAGCAGCTGCATGATCTGATGACCGATGATATCCCCACGGGCTGACTGACCGAATGTCTCATCAAGACCTTCGGCTATGAGCATGGCATTGACAGCATCTGCCAGGCCAATGATAGCAAACATAGCTGTAAAGTTATCTTTGTCGATGAAGCCTTCTTCCTGAAGGAAGCTTGATTCAAAGAAATTGGATTCTTCCACAATGAATTTGATTCTTTTGTCCATCATGGAGAGCATATGACCAGCAACTTCAGGAAGCAGTTCTTTCAACAAGACTTCCAGGGAAGCTGCGGCTCTTGCTATTGTGCCAAGACGTAAGCGTAATAATGTATAGGCGCCACCGGCAAAAGGTAGAGCATTGTAGCAGCTGCACAGCGCATGGTCACCCACATCTTTGTTATAAGAAACATCATTGGAAAATGAGGGCTTAGATACAAGAAGACATGATTTTGCAGCCAGTTCAGCAAAGCTTCTTGATGTTTTATCTTTGTCATAACGAATGGTCATATTAGGAGTGGGATTCTTCAGTTCCATGACAGCCTTCAGGATTAATTTTCCTGCAGTAGTTTCATAGGGACCGATATCTGCATGGCAGAATGAATCTGTGATGGTCTTGTCTATATGATTCAGAAATCTTTTAATCTTCACATAGTCTTCAGTTTCATCTCTCATGAAGGGTTCCATCAGACGATCCAGATGACCGATGAATACTGGAAATGACGTTATGGATGGGACATGAGTATAGAGAATCAATAAGCCATCGAGGCATTCATCCAGATCCTTTGGAGGGTCAATCTCAAGAAATTCACAGCCCTTTTCGATAAACACACCATAATCCGGTACAATATATCTCGGTCTGTAGAGAGCATAACCTTCATTCAGGTCACAGATCATCTGATTGTTCAGATAGCTCATCTCTTCTTCTGTATATCCAAGTAGCTCAATTGGGGAAAACAGTCTTTCACTTGTATTGCCAAGACCGATAAGTTTCTGCTGAACTGTCATATTCGGACTCTTTACGATGGACAGAACATCCTGTATTGTCGATTCCATAGCTACCTCTTTCTCATAAGCAATATACTTTTCTACGATGAATATACCTTGTTGAACCCATCTCTGCCGAGGACATATGTCCAAAAACCACCATTATTATCCTAATCAGGACAGGGCGCATCGAAATAATAGTCCGGCTCATACAGCTGACGTTTTTGAATCCGGATGATATCCTGATAGCTTTTTAGAAGATTCCCTCTTTTAGGCATGTCCTCTTCCAATGCCCTGCTCAGCTTTTTCAGATTATAAAAAGGCACCGCTGCATACATATGATGTTCAATGTGATAATTCATATTCAGTATAGGAATTCATACAGTGGATTCAGTTTAACGGATCTGCAGCATTTTCTCGAATCTGCAATATCCGCCTGTAATCCCGTATGTTGTGTCTTTGTCACCAGATAGCTGAGAATACTGCTGGATGCAATGGGGTATGTAATGAATAGCAATAACAGATAATTTCCCGATAGGACGATAAGGGATGCAATCAAAAGATGACCAATCACCAAAATACGATTCCAACGAATCAGTTCCTTCCTTTTGTCTACAGAATCTTCAGGAAAAATCATCTCTTCCCATTCACCCCTGATGATGCCAAAGGCTCTTCTTAAATAACTTATAAAAGTTCTATGTGTAAAATAATGACTGGTCCTGTAGAAAACATAATCAGACCAGGTAAGAAAAGAGACGACATTCATAAAGAAAAGGTTCAGTGCCTTTGTCTTGAAAACTGTACCATGGCTCATCTCATGAATGCCTGAACTTAGACCGAGAAAATTATAGACATTAGTAAAGACATAATATATTGGAATACTGAGATACAGAGGAAGCGTATGAAACGCTCTATAACTGATGGTTCCAAGGGCGATAGTCAAAAGTAGATGAGGTACGAGCTGAGCTAAAGCTTTTAGATCACTTCTTTTTGTCAATTCCTTGAACAGTTGTTTCTCAATTGGTGACTGGTACCAGGGCAATACCTTCTGTTCAGACATATTCACCTCCAATATTATTTGTGTATACACATTTAATATATGTTTACTATTATATATTGGAATTGATTCAGTTAAAAGGACACAATACTCAGAATTTGGATGGAATCAACAGATTTAGTTGAAGAAATATGTAGCAAAAATACTATTTCAAATATATTTACTAATAGATACTTCATTAATGGACAAATATAAAGGGGGGAGTTTAAGTGAGCGCTAAAGTTTATATAATTCTACAGCTAAACCATCCAGTTTTAGAACTGTTTTCATGGCTAAAAACAGGTTCCCCTACCCTTGATGGCTATCATTTGAGCCAAGATCTTAACAAATTTAAGTTGGATAAAAACTCATCCCATTGCTTTGGAAAGATCAATACACACGAATCTAAAGAGGGATTGAAAGCATGCGAAGCAGACGCCGGAGACTGCCCAGGGGGCATCTGAGGCGGCCGAAACAACAGTGGAGTGCTGGAAAGCCCGACCCCACACACAGCAAGAAGCAGAAGCCCAGTACACGGAAAAAACAACTCTCTGGGACTTGAAATACTTCGGATTTATGCAGAATAAAGCCTCCTGGATTGAAGAAGTTGCTGTAAATACCTCCAGAGCCAGCCGGGAAAACTGTGCTTCGTACTGATACTGTGGCCATCTTGAAATTTTCCGGAATATTGTCCCTGTAAATATTCAAAGAGTGTCTTTCCTTCCAATTCATCCCAAACCTGTTCAAAGGAATCATTCCTTGTCCGCCATGTATGGACCTTTTTCATCTGACTCGGTGGGGTTTGAGGACTCTAAATACTTTTTTGCTGTGTTTGTACACATTCCCGTTTTCACTGCCGCAATATAAACTGATTTTCCGCTGTTAACCATAGTTCTTAACTCTTTCACTTGTTTATCTGAAACCATGCATTCTGTACTCCTAAATTGTTGTAAGTACATGAAATAAAATCTTATTCATGACCTGTCGAACATTTTGGGAGCTTTATAGATTACAGCATAGATACTCTTTCACAATAACCCCTTATATCCTTACTATACAATACATTAACAATATGGAAATGTTTTTATCGATAAAAACATATTGACTAATATATTTAATCTGGTTACTCTCTTTTTGGAAAATTTATCATTTGAAATTCTTGTTGGAGCCTTTAAATTAATTTTGTCCATTCCAACAATTAAAATATTAAATAATAGTAAGGAAAAAAAATGAAAACAAAAAAAATTAAGTTTTTGTTGCTTGCAGTGGTATCAGCTTTTACTCTCATTGCATGTGGTCAATCTTCATCGGAAGTAAAATCCGCTCAAGCGGTTATCAGCCCCATGAAAGCCGGTGTCTATACTGAAACAGTAAAAGGTATTCACGAAGGTTTGGTTGTTGAAGTTACCTTGACAGAAAATGCAATTAAAGATGTAAAAATCATAAAGCACGCAGAAACTGACGGTGTTTCTGATGTTGCCCTGGAAAAGATGCCCTCAAAGATCGTAGAGGCACAGAGCGTTGCCGTAGATACCATCTCTGGTGCGACTTACACCAGTAAGGGTATTTTGTCAGCGGTATCAGCAGCAATTGAAGAAGCAGGCGGAAAGGTTGCTGAGTTCATGAATGTTGAAGCAGACACGGCTTCTGCCACTTCCGACCGACCCGTTCTTGGTTCTCCCAGCATTCCTAAAAAATGGGATATGAGCTATGATGTTGTTGTTGTTGGTGGAGGTTTTGCAGGTCTTGCGGCAACCCACAGTGCTCAAAACAGTGGTGCCGATACACTCTTGATTGAAAAGATGCCCTTTGTTGGTGGAAATTCACAGATCAATGGTGGTGTTTACGCTTCCTATACCAGCAATATTGCGGCTGATCTTCAGAAAGAACTCAACCTCGTCCCCGATACTGCAGAAAAGCATATCGAAGACGTAATGATGGGTGGAGACTACCAGAGTGATATAAAGCTTGTAAAAAACTTTGTATACGGTGGTCCCTTCTACTTCAACCTTCTTCTGGACAACGGTCTTAAGGTTCGTGAAACCCTGACCCGCCCCGGTGGTCACTACGGTTACAGAACCTATACCACCATCAACGGCGTAGGCCGTGATATAGTTAAGGTCCAGGTGAAGATGGTCAAGGAGTCCGGTGCAACCGTTATGGTTAGGACCAAGATGACTGAGATCTACCGTGACACCAAAGGTGAATGCCGGGTCGTGGGTATTCGTGTAGAAACCGAAGATGGTATTAAAAACATTGAGGCTAAAAAAGGTCTTATCATTACCACCGGAGGTTTTGCCGGGAATATTGAAATGCGTTCCAAGCATGTTCCTGCTCTTACCGATGCACTCCCCACCACTAATCACGTTGGTGCCACCGGAGAAGGTATCCAAATGGCTCAGGAAGTGGGAGCCAATACCCTGCACATGAGCTACATACAGCTCTATCCCTTTGCCAACCCCAATACCGGTGGCTTAGATGCCTATGCGGTTATCCCCTTCAGCGGTCCCAGCTCTGGTATCGTCTATGTTGACCGTTACGGAAAACGTTACGTCAACGAAGGCGAACGAAGGGATGTATGTTCCAAGGCTGCTCAGGACACTCAGGGATTCAGTACTTTCTCCATTTTTGATGAGAAGATCGTGAAGTTCGGCGGATTTATCGCCCCTTCTCAGCTGGCTAACGGCATCAAGAATGATCGTATCTACAAGGCTGATACTCTGGAAGAACTTGCTGCCATGATCAACGAAAGAACCTACCAGGGAGAAACCATCAACATGGATGGCAAGGATCTTGTTGAAACCATTCGTATCCACAACGGATATGTGAAAAACGGTTCTGATCCTGACTTCGGTAAAGTAATCGACAAGGGTGTCATGATGACCATTGATCAGGGACCCTTCTACGCCATTCCTCAGTGGCCTTCAGTCCACCACACCATGGGTGGTGTGGCCATTACTCCCAAGACAGAAGTACAGGATATCTGGGGTAATGTTATTCCCGGTCTGTACGCTGCCGGTGAAGTAGTTGGTGGAGTTCACGGTACCAACCGTCTCGGCTCTAACGCCATCCCCGATGCCGTTTCTCACGGATACATCTCCGGTCAGGTTTGTGCCTCCGGTACTGTTCCCGATTTTGTTCCTGCAAATTAAATAGTAGTGTAAAAGCACTTTTTGAGTCCCGGTTAGGATTTCTTAACCGGGACTCTTTTTTTCCTTTATTGTTACTATAAACCTGTAAGTTCTTCTGTTCCGCGAAACGCACACTACCCTTGTGGGGATTTTACCAAACACGGTTCAATCAAACGCAACGCCTATCTGTCATGAGAAGGATGAACCTATCTTTGTAACCAAGAATGGATACGGCGACATGGTTTTCATGAGCATGGAAACCTATGAGAGAAATATGGCCAGAGCATATCTGTTAAACAGAATCGCAGAGGGAGAGGTGGATATCAGAAAAGGAGATCTTCTCGAAGCAGGTTCGACATTGAAAAGTTTAAGGGAAGATATACGATCCGCGGATAATCTGGTTATTATCGGAGCTGGTTTTATCGGAGTGGAAGTCTGTGATGAATTGGTAGGCATAGCAGGCAATGTGACACTGATTGAAGAAATGGACTCCATTCTGCCTCTGGCCTTTGATCGAGAGATGGTCGGAATAATAGAAGAAAAACTGGTAGACCACGGTGTTAACGTTCAGAAATCTGCCATGGTTTCACGTATTGCCGGCAAGGATGGAAAGGTTTCGCATATTGAACTTGCAGACGGTTCAACGATCCCGGCAGATTAAGTTGTCCTTTCCATTGGATATAGGCCTAATACCAGGCTGGCCAAGGAGTCCGGGCTGCTTCTGGGATCAACCGGAGGAATCTGGACTGATGAATATATGAGAACATCCAAAGCTGATATTTTTGCTGTGGGTGATTGTATTGAACATAAGGATTTCTTTTCCCGAAAGCCCTCCCGTCTGATGCTGGCATCTACTGTGGCAGCAGAAGGCAGTGTGCCATATTCTCTTCCTCATTAAACGATATTTCCATGGGTGCCGCCGGACTCACGGAACAGCAGGCCGGAATGGAAGATTTTGATATTACAGTAGGTTTCAGTGAAGGTTTTGACCGTCATCCCAGTAAAATCAGTGATGCATCAGCAATCCGCATAAAAGCTGTTTTTTCAACAGAGAGCGGTGTTATCCTGGGTGCCCAGAGAATCGGGGGGAAATCTACAGTGGAGATGATCAATATTCTCGGTCTTGCCATTCAAAAATCCATGACAGCAACAGAACTGGCAATTATGCAGTATGAAACTCAACCTCTACTGACAAGCGGACCGGGAGTTTATCCCATAGTCCTTTCTGCAGAGGATGTTGAAAGAGGTTATACATAATAGCAGGCAGGATTAAATGACCGGTTTAACAACCGGTTTAACCCTGCCTGTTGAATCCGTCAGATTCCTCTTGCAGCAGGCTGCCTCATACCCCCGCAATGATTTTTTACAGTAGGTAATGATCTCCGCATTCTTATCTTCCGGCAGTTTGTCCAGATTATTCCGGCGCCATTAAGTTGCCATGGGAACCCTTTTAGATATATCTCCCATGGGCCAGTGCTGTTTATTCGGAAAGATCATCACAGATTTAGAAACTATCTTTCAAAGTAAACGCCCCCCCAGAAGAGGTGGTCGTTTACTGCTTATGACCCTATTGGGGCCCATTTTTATAATTATTATCCTTCTCCTCTTTTAGACCCAGCTTAACTATTCTAATAGCTTGTATGGAGCCTTATAGAGTTGTCAGGTTATAGGTTCATTGGTAGGTGTTATCAACTTTGGCATGCTGATTGCAATTCTATTAATCATTGTGCCTATATTGCTACTGTTCAATCAGCGTTTATCTAAGGCCACTAGTCCTGAGCTGAACGAGACCTAAAGGCTCATAAAAAAGATGAGACTGGACTTCCCCTGATTTATTCATGTTTTGCCAAGTCTTAAATAAACCGGGTAAGCTCATAGGCATCCCAGATGGCATTCATGATGTTTTTGGGGGCTCTGCAGTCTCCTATCCTGTAAGTGGGAATCCCTGATTTCTCCAGCTCATCAAATAGGTCGGAATTGGCTCTCATACCTATAGAAAAGGCTACCCTATCCCCCTGAATCTCTGTGATGCTCCCATCAGGGCAGACTACATGGACACCTTCTGCTGTGATTTGACTGACCTTAGTTCCCGTTAGAACTTCGACCTCCGACCGGGCTATGAGGTCCAGGGTCATCCGTCTCACCTGAAAGGGGACCTTGGCCCCTCCTGTCATGAGCTGCGGGCACATCTCTACCAGAACGGCCTCTTTTCCCATGTTATTCAACCAGAGGGCCGCCTCACAACCTGTGAGCCCTCCCCCGATGATTATGGTTCGTTTTCCCGGAACTCTTTTAGATTTTAAAAGATCCACAACCGTACACACAGACTCTCCCTCTGCTCCCCTGATGCCCGGAATAATAGGAGAGGCCCCTGTGGCCATAAGAATCACATCGGCTTTTTCATGCCCCGGAGTCTCTGCATTGACAATGCTTTCCATCTTAATGGCGATACCCATCTGCTCCAGCTCCCGTTTATACCAGCTTAAGAGGCGAACAAGGTCATTTTTAAAATCCGGTACCGCAGCCTGACGGGCAATGCCTCCCAGGACATCAGTTTTTTCATAAAGAGTCACCCGGTGTCCCCTGAGGGCAGCGACTCTGGCGGCTTCCATCCCGGCCACACCACCGCCGATGACCATGACATTCTTAGCTATGTCTGCACGCTGCAGCCGGTAGGCACTCTCCCTTCCAGAGGCTGGATTGACGGCGCAGGAGATACTCTTAAAGCGGGAATAGGCCTCAAAACAGCCTTCATAACAGCCGATACAGGGTTTGATATCCCCAGGGTCACCGTACTTGAGCTTATTGGCCCAGAGGGGATCCGCCAGGAGTCCCCGGCCTATGGCAACGATATCTGCACAGCCCTCTTCAACAGTCTTTTGAGCAATCTCAGCATCATCCAGGCGTCCTACAGCAATCACAGGAATGGAGACCACCTCTTTGGTCCTCTTTGCCATGTCCACCATACAGCCATGTTTTTGATAGATGGGAGGATGGGGCCAGTAGTGACTCTCATAACAGCCTGCATCTACATGAAGGGCATCAAATCCGGCTTCTTCCAGTTTTTGAGCCATCTGTCGCCCCTCTTCAATATCCCGTCCGACTTCTTCATATTTTTCACCAGGGAGGGCACCCTGATCAGGACTCTTCAAGTAATGCTTGAGTCCGAAACGGTAAATAACGGCCAGACTGTCTCCGCTGTTTTTCCGTATCTCCTGAAGACACTCTATGGGAAATCGCAATCTGTTGTCTAAAGATCCCCCATAGTGGTCTTTCCGTTTGTTCCAGAGAGAAGAGGAAAACTCATCCAGGAGATATCCCTCATGACCATGAAGTTCGATGCCATCGACTCCGGCCAGTGCCAGCAGGCGGGCACTCTCCCCCATGGCCTTGACGATTTCTCCGATTTCTTCGACAGACAGGGGTTTGCAGAGAATAGAAGTATCCCAGAAGTTGGTATTTTCGGAGGGTGATCGGCAGGGTCCCCTGAGGACAGAGGGAGATGTAACCCGACCAAATCCGGCACTGAGCTGGACAAAAACTTTGCATCCCAAACTATGAGCGGCATCACAGAGTTCTCCCAGGTAGTTCAGGGAGGCTTCCTGAATCATGGGAGTACTGTCCTCCAGTTGTTCCACCCGGTTCTCCACCTTGAAAACAGAGCAGATAAGCATACCCACACCACCACGGGCTCTCTCCAGATAATAATCCACCACACGCCGGTTGAGTGTTCCATCGGGTTCTGTCATATACTCAACCCCCATGGGGGCCATGGCGATGCGGTTTTTAAGCCTGACATTTCCTATCATCTGAGCCTGGAAAAGTACCTTGGAATCACTCACTGCAATAATCTCCTGTTTTTATGTCGCTATATGTCGCTATATAATAATTAATCCGGAAGATACTGATCACTCCAGCTCTCAGAGACCACTCCCTCTTCAAAGAGCCTTTGAGTCTCTTCCGGGGAATAACCTAAATCCTTTAAAACAGTCCTGGTCTTTGTCCCGATCTTTTCGGCCGGTGTGGGGGTAAGCAGGCTGGCATATTGAGGACGTATGGAACAGGGAGAGAAAATATCTATCCTGTGACCACTGGGATGATTTTTATGACTTGTAAACTGAAAAGTGGACTCCCTCGTCCAGCTGTTATTGGATTCAGTATCATAATCGCTGCCGTTCTTCTCACGCAGCAGAGACAGAGACTCAAGAGCGGCGGCCCCCATATCTGCAGATGTAAATCTTTTTATCCAGTGGTCCATGCCCTTACCGGCAAAACAGGATTCAAGAAATTGTTCCAGCTTATTTCCTGCCAGATCACCACAGCCTTTTAATCCTTCTATATCCTCAAGATCCCGGGCTGTCTTACCAGGGGCTGCCAGAAAAAACCACCCATCTGATGCCTGATAACAGCGGTAGAACGGTCCATCCCCTTTGGCCTCGGGACCACCGGGCTCATCAAAGGGTGCCCTTCCCTCATAATCATAGCAGAAGGGTGCCTGCAGGAGTTGGCCGCAGGCGATGAGAGATGTTCTTGCCACATCTGCAACTCCCGTCTTTTTTCTTTTATAGAGGGCTGTTGTGACGGCAAAAGCCCCTGCAAAGCCTGTGAGAACATCGATGGTTCCCAGGTGTGCATGTTCCTCGGGAGACTGGATAGACCCTCCGAAACGGGACATTATCCCCGTTGAGGCCTGAACCAGATCATCGTAACCCAGGTCTCCACTGCGAGGCCCCTCTTTTGGCCCTCCCCAGCAGTCCAGCTGAAGTAGAATGAGCTGGGGATTGACAGCCTTAAGGGAATCTGGATCTATTCCCAGGGATTTCAGCTGCCTGTCTATACCGTTAAAGGTAATCACATCGGCCCATTGTAAGAGTCTGTGGAGAAGAACCTTTCCGTCCTCATTCCTGATGTCGGCGAGGATGCTTTTTTTGCCCTGGAGAACCTGAAATCCGATGATAATGGAGTTCCAGGGATCAAATGTGGGTTTAATGGGATCCAGTTTGATCACATCAGCCCCAAAACGGGCCAGAGTATGACCCGCCACAGGTCCGGCTATGACATTTGTCATATCAAGAACCTTTACTCCCTGGAGCCAGCATCTGTCATCTGTAAAAGAGACTGTTCCGGCCTTTTTTTCTTCCTTTCTGTTCTTCTCTGATTTTTCCTGAAGAGAAGCTAATATCTGTTCACGATCTCCGTCCAGAGGAGGTGCCGGAGAAGGAGTTCCTGCCAGATCTGCAGAGCTGCTCAGCCAGGCCACGGGACCTGCCTGACGCTTTAAGCCATGGATAGGATCATTCACTTCATGGATAACACCCACAGAGTAAGGATGTTCGCTGTTCATCCACTCCTGTGTTTTTCTGTGAACAGAAATCGGCACTCCTGCCTTACTCAAAAAGGCTTCCCATTCAAAACTGGTTTTTTCGAGGAAGATCTCCTTCATCCTTTTTGAAACAATATCGCTCCACTTCTTATTCAGGGGATAGAGTCCCAGAGGGCTCTCCACCCCTGCAGGCCACCGGCTTATAGGCAGATACCAGTCATCCAGTTCCGTCAGTCCCGCCTCTCTCATTTCTTCATACAAACCCATGGCTTTCAGAGTCTTATGACAGTGGCTGACATGACAGGTTGCCACAAGATAGATAGGACGGCCGTCTTTACAGAAGTAAGATCGGTAGAAGGGGTCCATATACTCCTGGATTTCATCATAGGACATGTCCAGAGGCTGCCCTGCCGTTCCCCTTCGTTTTATTTCATGTTCCCTCAGGGAGAGATACCTCTCGGGACAATCTTCAATATACATGGAGTTAAAAACAAGCCCTTCCATAAGTGCCGCGGCAATAGGAACCTCAATCCAGTCACCATGACCGCTCTCTTCCCGGGCCAGCAGGGCTGCCGAAATTGAAGTTGCGGCCAGGAGGGCCGCATAGGCTGATGCCAGAGTCAAGGGTGAGAAGGAGGGATTAACCCCCATGAGGACTCGGTTTAGACCCATATCGGTAAACTGACCGCTGGCCGCCGCGATAATCCCCTCCCAGGCCTGGAGATGAGCCCTCTCTTTATCATGCCTGGCAAAACCCGGCAGAGAAGAGTAGATGAGACGAGGATTTATATTATGAGCCTCCCGGGCTCCCAGATGAAGGCGATCCATCACTCCCGGCCTGAAATTTTCGATAAGCACATCTGATGTAGCAATGAGGTCTCCGGCGATTGCCAGATCCTCAGCATTTTTCAGGTCCAGAACGATACTCTTTTTCCGCCTGTTCAGGCTGTCCATGGCGGGAGAGTCCCATCGGGGGCCTCCGGGAGGGTCGATTCTAATGACCTCAGCCCCCTGATCTGCCAGAATGGCTGCCGCCGCCGGCCCTGCCACATACTGTCCGAAATCGAGTACCCGTATATTTTCCAATGGGTTTGCCATTAATGTCTCCTGAGATATAAAAGGAATAAAATGAAGAGAAAGTTTAACATAAATGATATGGGAAAGTAACTATCCGTACACTCTGATTTGAGAATCCAATAAACAATTGTAAACATCCGCTTGACAGTTTTTTTCATCAATACTAATTTCATATATAGCAATCTTTTCTGCAAAACAAGCATTTGAGCCTTTTTGGGTTAGATTTGAATGGAATTGCAGCAACATGGAGCATAAATTTGAAGCCGCAATATCATATTCTTCCTATAATCATTCTGATAATATCTCTGACCTCATGCGCCTCTATGGGAAAAAAAAGGGGAGAGGATAACGGTCAGCACTATATTCCAGTTGCGGAAAAAAAAATAACGGTAATCGGTACTGTCAGACAGGAGATCAACAGCTACAGTATCCTGGGATTTCCTCCCGGGCTGGACAAGACTTATGCTGTCCTTTCGTGGGGCGGAAATGCCTATGACAAACTTCTTGAGAAGGCCATATTGATGGGTGCCCATGACGTAATCAACATAACTACTGATTTTGAGGATATCTCACTTTTCTTTCTCTTTAATCGCCGTCGTTTTATCGTGAACGGTCTGGCTATAAGGTATGTTGATGACTAAAAATAGATCTTTCCTCATTCTGTTGATAATCTCACTTTATGCAATCTCATTTTTTACAATCTCCTGTGAAATGATGGCTCCCCTGGATGACAAACTACTGATGTCACCGGACAACAAGCCGGCGCAGCCGGAAACGGTAGCCAATGTATTGACTCCCTGGGGAGCTCCCCAGGAACTGACAGCCCTTTCGGGCAGGACCGACAGAATAGAATTGGAGTGGAATCCTGTTCTGGGTGCCGATTATTATCTTATTTCCTACACCCAGGATCCCTTTGCTGATTTCAATACACCACTGGATGAGCTCAAACAGGAAGCCGATCTCAGCAGAAAAGTCTCATGGCGGCTGTCAGGGACCGAGGCCAATACACTCAAACCCGGCAGCGTATACTACTTCCGAATCAGGGCGGTCAACAGCGCAGGTACTGTCAGTGATTTCAGCTCTGTTGTCAGCGGTGGACTTATGGATATACCCCGAATTGCCGAACCGATTCTGGAACCGGGAAAAGTAACACTACGCTGGACCTTACCCAACCTGTCAGTTGATGGAGTGAGCTATAATCCTGTTTTTACCGTCTTCAGGAAGAGGGGAAATGAATCCTATGCAATAGTTTCATCCCCGGAGAATATTTCCGTAAATGGTCCCACATGGTCATTGATCCAGAAGGGAATCGATCCCAAAACGGCTTATACATATAAAATTCTGGTAGAGGTGGAAGGAAGCGATCAGTCTCTTGAAAGTACGGCCTTTGAAGTGGTGACATTGGATCAGTCTTATCCTGATCCGGTCATCAATCTGAGAGCTTCACAAGGAAACTTTGCCGAATTGATAACAGTGAATTGGACTGCCCCGACAGAACTTGCCGGTTATGAGGGCATCCCTGTTGTCTATACCCTCAGCCGGCAGTCAGGGGACAGTGCTTCCGAAGTTCTGACAGAAAAAACTGCCGGACTGACCAGCTGGTCCGATACCACTGGCGTGGCAAACAGAGATTATATCTATTCACTTACCCCCTTCTATGCTCATGACCAGGATGGAATTACGGTCTATTCATCGCCGGGAGAAACCATGGCAACCACCGGATACCGTCTCTGGGAACCTGTAGGACTGACTGTCAGGGCAGACAAAGGAGCTGCTCTTGTGACCTGGATCTACCCGAGTGAAAAGGCTCTGGATGTCAGCTTCCGGCTCTATAGAGTGGAAGACTTGATCGACGGAGCAGAAGAAATGTTAGCAGATGGTCTGGCTGAGCCCTTTTTCAGGGATGAGACACTATCTCCCCTGACCTCCTACCATTACCGTGTGGCCGCGGTTAATAAGGATGGTGAGGAGGAGTTGTCAGCCTGGAAATGGACAAATGAGTCTTTCCGTTTCACTCCGGGTATGGATGATACGATCCGTAATCTGACGGTCTCCGAAGGTCTTGCCGACACTATAACCCTGAACTGGAAGGGTATGGAAAACATAAAATACAATATCTACAGGAATGACAGCGGTTACGGTTATAGCGCCGCAGATCTTCTCGTCTCCGACCTGGTAGTGGATGGTGAAGGAAATGTCTCATATAGCGAGGAGGGACTGGCAGCAGGAACTGTTCTGTATTATCGGGTCGAAAGTGATATGGATGGGCAGAAGAATATGAGCGACAGTCTCCGGGGGTTCACACTGGCATTGCCTGGGGGACTGAGAGCATCTCAGGGACTTTATACAGACAGGATTATTCTGAACTGGAATGAAACAGAGGAAGCCAGCTCGTACCGCCTGCTCTACCGGAAAGCCGGAAGCGCTGATGATTTTATCGCAGCATCCCCATTTACTCCGGAAGATATGAAGAATCCTTCACTGGAATTTACACCTCCCGGAAATGGAGAGGCCTCCTTACGGGGCATTCTGTGGGAACTGACACTTAAGGCTCTGAAAGAGAGTGATGGACAGCCGACAGTCGAAACAGCAGCCGCCAGTTCAGTGACGGGATGCACACTTGGTCCAGCCCTGATCGGCCTTCAGGCCTCACGGGCAGAATACAAGGACAAGGTTGTTTTGAGATGGAATGATGTCAGGGGTGCGGAGTTCTATGATATATACCGTAACACGGAGGACAATCCCCTGACCGCCCAAAGAATTCTTCAGGGAATCAGAGGCAACACAGCAGAGGATATGGACACTGCTTATCTTATCGGCGGAAGGGAGTCCTATTATTTTATCCGTCCTCTGAAATCAGGGGTAACATCCAACATTCTTTCGACTGCTCAATCCGCTTATGCCCTGAGTCCTCCGGCCGGTTGCAGGGCCTCCCAGGGAAGCTCGGCTACAGGCATAACACTCAGCTGGGATGAGGCACCGGGATCTGCCTCCTACAATGTCTACCGCCAGACAGGAAGTTCCTGGCTTAAAGTCGGTTCCAACATAAGAACCCTCTCATGGAACTATCCTCTTAGCGATCAGGACCTGAATCTCGGGAATGTATTTTCCTCCTTCATGGTTCGTTCTGTCGGGACAGGAGGCCTGGAGAGTCTCGAACCGGCGGAAGTAACAACAGGATATGCCCTCTCCCGACCAGTAGCTGTTTCAGCCTCCAAGGGTGATACTAGCCTCCTTCAGAACGGTAGATTCTATACCCGAGTTTTCTGGCCCGCTGTAGTAGGTGCGGAAAGCTACAGGATTCAAAGGCGGGACGATCGTTCGGGAGACTGGCAAGATGCGGGCATCGTGGAAGCAGGAAGGGGTGATGTTGTTGAATTCAGAGACCCGGATGCATTGATTCTGAGAAACTATGAACAGAAATACCGTGTCCTGACTCGCCGTGACAATGTTACAACAGAGTGGAGCGACGAAACTTCGGGATACCGTCAGGTCTCTCCCGAGGAATTTCTGAATATGGTGAATTTCGCCCTTCACCTTTCCATGAAAAAGTTCTTCTACTCATCCGGTTCGCCCGGGGGAGATCTAATTTCCGAATCAAGGGCCGGTGATACTGCCGGAACCTATACCCACGGCATTGACCGGGATGGGTTCTTCAGCAGCAATTACAGGCGATATTACAGTTACAAGGGTTACCGTGATACCTTCCTGATCCTGGATGGTTCGTTTATGAAGGACAACGGGGGCGGTGTATCCGGCAATTCCCGCAGCGGTGACTACAAACACGGCTCATCAGATACTTCGATGCTGACCATAAGAAGCTCAGCGGGAGCAGGACTATACAGTGGAACCATCCGTTTTGAAAATGTCAGTGTTTCAAATAACGACGAAAACAATCCCAACTGGGACGGAGGCTCTTATACTGTCATCTACAACGGACAGACTGTCAACTTTGACCGGAACTCAGCAGTCCCGATTTCCTATTTCATGGATGAGTCTGTGCTGATAGGCAAACTGGGCTTCTAGGAGAAAATCATGAAACGTCTGCTGATGCTACTCATAACCATATTACTCCTGATGTCCTGCAGGGATATGATGAATTTCATCTCCGAAAGCGATAGTGAAAATGCCTATCTCGATGATCTTTTCGGTCCTGATGATCCCCCTTCTCTCAAATCGCCGGATGAATTCCGGGCATCCAGGGCCGGATATCCGGATAAGATTCTCCTTCAGTGGGACAGTAGCAAAGGCGCTGACTATTACGAACTGGAAAAGGGTGACCTGAAAGAGGGGCCATTCACCGACATGGGAATAAAGATCTATGGAAACAGCTTTGAGGACAGAGCCGTTGAAAATGGAGAAAAACCGTGGTACCGTCTGCGTGCCTATTCCCGGAGTCTGGACCTTTACAGTCCCTACAGCGAAGCCGTCTGCGGGTACCTTCTTTCAACTCCTGGTGCTGTCAAAGCCTCCAAGGGTGCATCCACACAGAATATCCTACTTGTATGGGAGGAGGTCTCAGGAGCTTCCGGATATGATATCTATAGAAGTACCGATAAGGTGGCTCCCAATAATCCCTATAAGAGTGTCTCCGGAATAGAAAGTTCATACCTGTTCACCATCTCAGAATCCAATCAGGGTGTGGAATTCTATTTCTGGGTCCGCAGCAGGAACTCACAGGGTTCCTGCAGTGAGTTCAGTTCCTACAGCATGGGATTTGCCCTCTGTGAGGGTGCGCCGCCCCGACCGGAAAACCTGACAGCCCAACAGGGGGCCTCCAGGGACAGCATCAAACTCAGCTGGACCGAACCGGAAGCCGATTTTTTCTATGTCTACCGATGGAGTGATTACAACTCCCAGGAGGAGAACATCACTCCCGGCGGCCTGAGTGAGACGACATACACAGACAGTGATACTGATGCCCTTCGAAGCGGTGCCCGTTATTACTACTCCATCCAGGGTGTTAAAAAGGATGAGGCAGAACCAGCAGTTCATTATAAGGGAGCCTTCAGTGAAACTGCAGAGGGCTACCTTCTCAGTCCTCCCTCTGATCTCGGAAGCCATTGGCGCAGCGGAGGAGTAGACCTGTCCTGGAGCGGAGTTCCCGGTGCATTCACCCCCGATGAAATCATGAATCATAAGGACTGGTCCTACAGAATTGAGTATGCCGGTTCCGCATCGGGTTCATTTTCGGCATTGACAACCATTTCAGTTGGAGAAACTGACAGTGCCGGAAAAGTGTCCTATCGCCATCTGGGGGCTTCGGCTCCAATATTCTATCGTATTGTCACCCAGAACGGCATGGGAGCTGAAAGCACTCCCAGTTCTGTGGATGAACCTGTGACCGGAGCCGTAGGAAATCTTTCGGCCGGGCAGAACAGCCCCCCCGGGGGAGGAGAATCTGCCAACACTTCGGGTGTTTACCCCGTTCATTTGAGCTGAAGCGAACCATCGGGAGCAGAAAGCTACCGTGTAGAGCGGGCCAGTAAGGAAAATGGAAGATTCTATCCATTGGGAGAAACAAGTGATTCCTCCTATATAGACAGCAGCTCTTCCCTGGAGCCTGGTACACACTACTACTACCGTGTGATTCCTCTGAACAGCCTGGGCAAGGAAGGGGATGTGAGCATCAAGGCAGCGGGATACGGAGCTCTCAGCGATACGGTTTTTCTGAAAGAGTACAATGAAAACGCGATACTGAGCTCCCAGAAGAAACTCACCCTTATGCACAAGGGCGGATTGGATGCCCTGGGCAGTGAAACCAAAAACGGCAGGGTTTCGGGAACCTTGTATTACAACGCTTCCGGAGGTCTCGGCGGGGCCGAAGTCATCATGAAATACACAGCTTACTGTGATATCTTCGATAATATCGGAAACCCTTATTTTGTTATTGGAGGCAATTCTGATACGATCATTACGAGTGTTACCAGTCAGAACGGTAAGATGCGTGGAACCATAGATATTGAGGGGATGTATCCGGCGAAGGTCTATTATGACAGAATTGATATCAGAGGAGGAGCCGCCGGGGGTGGAAGCTACGGGGTGGAACAGAGAGGAAGGTCCCGTAGTGAATTAGACTGGACTCTGCTGAACTGACAGGAAGGATAAGATGAAAAAAATATATATACTGATTCTATTGATGAGCAGCCTTCTCTTTATGGGATGCGAAAAGATTGACGGCATGCTGCATCCCAACAAAATTGCAGGCAACTGGTATGGATATGACAGGGATGGTGCGGAGCTTTCGGCGGAATTGTCCATAACTGAATCCGATACATTTAAGGCGACATTTCATCACGGTGATGAAGCAATCAGCGTTTCGGGCTCCTATTCTCACACTGCACAGGGAACATTCATGTTCAGCGATGATGAGTACGGCGCCGTAATCTTTCAATATGACGGCATCATCTCAGCCTGTCAGTATGTTGTGACTTCCAGCTCACTAGAACTGAGGAACTGGAAGGACGCAGATGGCAGTCTGAGGACTCTGAGCCTTTTTCGCTGATCCGACATTGACTATGATAGGAAATATGAGTCTAATAAATCTCATTGGTATATGTTGTGAATAATTTTATCTGTCCCCTTTGTAAAGAAAGCCTTGAGCTAAGAAACAGATCTCTTTTCTGCGAGAACAGGCACTGCTTCGATCTTGCAAAGGAAGGTTATGTGAATCTTCTGCCTGTAAATTCTAAAAAATCAAAAGATCCCGGTGATAATTCTAAAATGATGGCAGCAAGAAGATCCTTTCTTGAATCAGGACATTATAAACCTCTGGCCGACAAACTAGTCGAAATTATTGAGAACATACCCGGCCATGAGGAGATGACAATTCTGGATATCGGCTGTGGTGAAGGATATTACACAGGTCATCTAAAAGATCATATTCAATCATTAAATATGCTGGGCCTGGATATCTCTAAAGTTGCTGTAAGGTATGCTTCAAAAAAATATAGAGATGTGAATTTCTGTGTAGCCAGTGCTTTTGATCTGCCTGTTGCTGACTCAGCCATCGATATCATTTTGAGAGTATTTGCTCCCTCATCAGTTTCTGAACTGCATCGTGTTGTTAAAAATGGCAGATACTTCATTGCAGTAATACCCGGAGAGAGGCATCTCTATCAATTACGGGACATAATATATAGTGATGTCCATATTGATTTAAATGAGCCTGCTGCATTAGATGGATTTGATGTGCAAGAATCAATTAAACTTAAATATTCACTGAACTTAAGTGATTTTGAGACTGTCATGCTTCTTCTGGATATGACGCCTTTTGGATGGAAAATCACTGAAAGTAAAAAAGAACAGCTTCGTAAAATGGAAAGCTTTACGATTGATTGTGATTTTCATATTGAAATATTTAAGAAGGTCAAATAGTTAGAAAGTCTCTATGATTATAAATAAAAAAAGAGATTGTCCGGCTTTCGGATCAATCTCTTTTTTATTTAAGATGTAGAAAATCTAAGCCAGGCTGTTCTCGGCCAGATGATGCCATTCCAGACCTTCAATCTCTGTAATTTCAACAATTCCTTCTGCCTTGTTTAAGAGCAGACGGCACTCATGACTGAGGTTGAGAATATGGAGTTTCTTATTCAATGAAGAATATTTTTCTGTAATGAAGTTCAACGCTTCCAGACCGGAGTGATCATGGACTCTGGAGTTTTTGAAATCAATTACAACTCGATCAGGATCTTCATTGAATCTGAAAATCTCCTTGAAAGACATGACAGATCCAAAAAAGAGTGCTCCATCGAGTGTATAAATTTTTGTACCACTTTCATCAACTCTCTCCTGAGCATCAATCTTCTTACCCTTTTTCCAAGCGAAAACAAGAGCAGAAAAGATAATACCCACTGCAACTGCAATCGCAAGGTCAACTGTAACAGTAATCAATGATACCAGAATGATAACCAGAGCATCTGATTTTGGGATCTGCTTCAAGACACGAAAACTGGACCATTCGAAAGTACCGAAAGCAACCATAAACATAACTCCTACCAAGGCGGCAAGAGGTATATTTTCTATCAGAGGAGCTCCGAAAAGAATAAAACAAAGGAGAGCGACGGCGGCTGTAATACCTGAAGTTCGTCCCCTTCCACCAGCTTTGATATTGATAACAGACTGACCGATCATGGCACAGCCTCCCATTCCACCGAAGAAACCATTTAAAATATTAGCCACTCCCTGTCCGATACATTCACGGTTACCGCGGCCACGGGTATCTGTCATCTCATCAACAAGAGACAGAGTCATCAATGACTCAATCAGTCCGACAGAAGCTGCCAGGAGGGAATATGGCAAAATGACTTTAAGAGCATCCAGATTCAAAGGAATTTTTGGAATAGAAAAACCTGGAAGTGATGCAGCAAGAGTCAATCGTGCAGGATCTTTTTCCTGAACGAAGTCAAGAACATTAAATACTGGAAACCCGGCTTTATTCAGAATAATTGAGAGAATACTGACAACGATGATAGCGGCCAGGGTAGCAGGGACAGCTTTTGTCAACTTGGGCAGAAAATAACTGATAGCCATGGTTAGAGCAATCAGGAGACCCATGACAATCAATATCAGGGCTTTAGCCCCGAATGTATCCTGATGACCTGTCATAAACATCTCAAACTGTGAGCGGAAAATGATAATAGCCAATCCGTTAACAAATCCCAGCATAACCGGATGGGGAACAAGACGGATGAATTTACCGAGTTTCAGAACACCGAAGAGGACTTGTATCAAACCCATAAGAATTACAGCGGCAAAAAGGTAGCCAAGGGCTGATTCCATCCCTCCAGCTGCCACCTGGCTTCTGATAAGGGGAGCAAAGATCACTGCCACTGCTCCGGTGGCACCGGAAATCATCCCGGGACGGCCACCTATAATGGCTGTGACCAGACCCATCATGAAAGCGGCATATAAACCGATAGTGGGATCAATCCCCACAATAAAAGCAAAAGCAATAGCCTCAGGAACAAGCGCCAGAGCGACTGTAATTCCTGATAGTAAATCATTTTTAAGATTCCGAGGTCCTTCAATATTCAAAGAAGATAATGTCATTCATAGTCCTATATTAAAATTTGAATATGCAAATTATCAACAATCAAGCAAAATAACAATAGAGATTGATGCTTTTCCTTATGATATGAAGAATTATTTAAATCAGACATAAAAAGGATCAGGAATTGTTCAGAGCTTCTCCTTTTGAAAACACTATTATGATTTTTAAATTTTAAAAATATTTATTAAGAATTTGGTCAGATATAAATAAAAAGATTATAATGTCTTACACTTATTCATTTATTTCATGAATATCTGTAGAGAGTGAACACAGACCTGGTATCCGGAATTCCGGGAAATATCCAATGGGGGAATTTACATGCTTAAATACATACGCGGCTCAAAACGAAAATCTCTGTGGCTTGTAACAGTAATCTATATTCTGGCACTCACAGCTGGATACTTTATTTTCAGATCTCTCCCTGAATCCTTATCTCTTCTATCCAGAACTCTTATTGCAGATTGTGCGGTCACCATTCTGATCTTTATAAGCAGCCTGGCAGTCAATAATTCAAGCATGTACGATCCATACTGGAGCGTGATCCCGCCCTTTCTCTTTTTCCTCTGGTATATGGAAGGCCCTTTCAGAGGAATACTGAGCTCTAGATATATTGCCCTCTTTACTGTATGTACACTCTGGGCACTTCGTCTGACTCTGAACTGGGCCATAGACTGGCCCGGACTTAATCATGAAGACTGGCGCTATAAAGATTTCAGAATGAAATTTAAAAAACTCTTCTGGCCCATCAGTTTTCTGGCCATTCATCTCTTTCCTACTCTGATTGTATTCCTTGCCTCAATTCCAGCCTACCTTGTGCTGACAGGATCAAACAGAGCTTTGAATGTCTTTGATTTCATCGCCATGTCGGCAGGTCTGACGGCAGTCTATTTTCAGCTGAAAAGTGATGGTGAGATGCGTATACACAGAAGAAGTGAAGAACGCTTCAACCCCATGACAAAGGGTTTGTGGAGCCTTAGCCGCCATCCCAATTACTTTGGTGAGATCCTGTTCTGGATCAGTATATTCCTATTTGTAGTAGCTGCTGCCCCCCTGCAGTACTGGAGTGCTCTGGGTGCCGTCGGGATGGTTCTGCTTTTCACCCTCTATTCAATACCTGTCATGGAGGCTAGACAGCTCAACAGAAGAAGTGGTTATAAAGCTGTACAGCTGAGTATTTCTGAATTGATTCCTATGAAAACTAAGATTGATCCTCTCCCGGGTAAAAAACTGATGGATCGTAGAAAGGATATTTTTTATGTTGTGATCTTTATGCTTTTTACCTGTACATCCTTTGTCACAGACTCTCTTAACGGTTTTCAGCAGATTTTAAGCCCTGACAGCTCAAGTCCTGTAGAGCAGATTATATATCAGACTTATGCAGTCAAGGCCGATCCCAATCTGATAATAAATCCGCCTGTTGTTCGAATCGGTGCGTTTATATCGGCTGTTATCTGGGGACCCTTATATATTTTCTTTGTAATCTGTTTTATCAGAGGATGGAATTTAATAAGAAACTTTGGACTCATATACGGAGGGGCACTAAGTTCAACAATGATCATCTATATAGCCGATGGATTGTTTGGTGTTAATGCATCACCATCACCGCTCTTCTTCTTTGCAGTGAATATCATGTACTTTCTCGTACCTTTCTCAATGATCATCAGGATGTGGAGGCCCAGACCCTTCGGACACAACCACTGATCTACAGCTGGCAGCTTTGGACTGAAAAACTGATGCTGCCGGTTTAATTTCTGAACAAATAAATAGGCTGCTCCTTGAGGTGAATCCATAAAATTGGACAAAAATCCAACAGATGGGGCTCAAATCACTGAGAGCAGCCATACTTTATTCAAATATAATTATTCTGTATTTATTCCCACTCGATAGTGGCAGGTGGTTTAGATGAAATATCATATACAACCCGTCCTATCTCAGGGACTTCATTGGTAATTTTTGAAGAGATCTCCAGTAAATCCTTAGTGGGGAAGTCATAAACATCCGCTGTCATCCCATCATGAGACACCACAGCCCTCAGGGCCAGTACAAAACCATATTCCCTTGCATCTCCTGTAACACCCACTGAGCGAACAGGAAGAAGCACTGAAAAAGCCTGCCAGATCTTATCGTAAAGATCCCGTTTCTTCAGCTCTGTAATATAGATATAATCTGCATCTCTCAGGATGCGGCATTTTTCTTCTGAAACATCACCGATAATCCTGATTCCAAGTCCGGGACCGGGAAAGGGATGACGGAAAACAATGTCTTTTGAAATTCCCAGTTTAACACCGAGCCTACGGACTTCATCTTTGTAGAGCATATCCAGAGGCTCAACAATCAGACCTGCCTGACGCTTGGCTTCAACAAGGGGAGAGCCGACATTATGATGACTCTTGATGACATTTGCCTTATTCCCTACACCCTTGCCTGATTCAATCAGGTCGGTATAGAGAGTACCCTGTGCCAGGTAGTATTCACCTGAAATATGTTTCTCTATCTCCTCTTCCTGTACATGAATAAAGCGATCACCGATAATCTTTCTTTTCTTCTCGGGATCTTCTACACCCTTTAAAGGATCAAGAAAACGGTCCCTTGCATCAATAAGATGAAGATGAGTAGCACCAAGTTTTTTCAGGTTTATGGCAACTTCTTCGGATTCACCCTTTCTCATCATCCCCGTATCGATATACATCAGGTATACCTGTTCGGGATCGAGGATATTAAGGAGAAGTCCACCGGCAACTGTAGAATCCACACCGCCGGAAATAAGAAGGAGAACCTTTGATTTTCCAACCTGCGTACGTACCCGTTCTGAAATCTGTTCCATAAAGAGATCCAGAGTCCAGTCCTTAGCAGCGCCGCAGATCCGGCAGCAGAAGTTCTCCAGAATATCATTCCCGTTATCACAGTGAGTAACTTCGGGATGAAACTGGATACCGTAAAAATTCTTTTCCCTGTTTGCTGCAATTGCAGGAAGATGATTTTCCGACTCACCGATCATTTTGAAACCGGGAGCCAGGTTTTCAATACTGTCGCCATGGCTCATCCAGGAAAGAAAATTATCAGGAATTCCTGCAGTTAATTCAGATTCTTCCAGAAAGTGAACCTTGGAACGTCCATATTCCTTGGTTTCCATGGGTTTAACCTCTCCACCAAAGTGGTAGGTCATTCTCTGAAAACCATAACAGATTCCCAACAGGGGCAATCCCAATTCAAATATTCTGGGATCGGGAGCGGGAGCTCCATCTTCATAAACAGAATAGGGAGATCCTGAAAGGATTATACCTTTCACATCAGGAGTAACAATTTCATCTGTCAGTTCAATGTCACCGTGTACGATCTCAGAAAAAACTCCGAAATCACGGATTCTGCGACCGATAAGCTGACAAGTCTGTCCTCCAAAGTCCAGGATCAGGATTTTGTCCACGCAGGCTCCTTCATAAATGTTTCATCTCTAAGGGGACCGACCGAATAACCGGCAACAGGTACCCCTGTGTATTCTTCAATAAAAGCAATGACTTTCTTAGCACCTTCTGGAATCTCATCCCAGTTGCGTGCATCACCGACTTTTCCTTCCCAACCGGGAAGTTCTTTCAGTATAGGTTTAACTTTTTCAAGATCTGTAGTCAGAGAAGGAAAATCTGTAACTTCTTTTCCGTCAATTTCATAGGCAGTACAAATAGATAATGTTTCAAATCCGTCGTACAGATTAAGGTGTGACAGGATAAACCCATCCAGACCGTTTACCCAGCCTGCATACTTGAGTGCTACGAGGTCAAGATAACCGATTCGTCTCGGTCTTCCTGTTGTAGCTCCATACTCATGGCCCAGTTCTCTGAGATTATTTCCCAGAACAAGATCATCACCCTCCAGCATTTCTGTGGGCATGGGACCATTACCGACTCGTGTCTGGTATGCTTTGAAAACACCCAGAACCTTATCGATAAATCTGAATCCCATGGAAGAGCCTAATGCGGCACCGGCACTTGTAGAAATACCGGATGAAACATAGGGATATGTTCCGTGATCAAGATCCAGAAGAGCTCCCTGAGCACCTTCGAGGAGGATATTCCTATCTTTATTAGCCATCATGAATCCGGCCATATTTACTTTCATAGAACTCAGTCTTTCTTTAAAAGGGCTGAGCCATTCTTGATCTGATGCATCCAGGGCGTCCCAGACCATATCATCCCACAGATCCGCGACACGGATACCGTCTCTATAGGCTTTACGACCATAAGCAATTCCAATTCCACGCCCTGTAGTTCCAATGGGACGAGGACGCTTGGGGTCCATTTCAATATCTTCTTTCTTGTAAGAAGGAAGTACAAGATGAGCTCGGTCAGAAACAAAAACACGGCCTTCCCAGGAAACTCCCTGAGATTTAATCTGTGCAAGCTCTTCAAAAAGAGACTCGGGATCAATAACCATTCCATTTCCAAGGACCACATTTTTTCCAGGATAAATTATTCCTGCAGGTACAAGGTGAAGCTTAAAAGTTTTATTATCTACCTTGATAGTGTGTCCCGCATTGGCACCTCCCGAGAATCTGACAACCAGATCAGCATCTTCGGCAAGGTAATCAACCATTTTCCCTTTGCCTTCGTCACCCCATTGAGCACCGATAACAACAAGTTTCATTTATACTTCCTTAAAGTTTGGTAGCCGATCTTAATATCGTGAGTAATTGGGAGCTTCCTGGGTTATGTTCACATCGTGAGCATGGCTCTCCCTTAGACCGGCGCTAGAGATTTTAACAAACTTTTGATATGAGCGCAATTCCTCTATAGTGCGACATCCGCAATAACCCATTCCTTTTTTGAGGCCGGTAACCAGCTGATTAAGGTATGGCTTAAGCTCGCCCTTAAATGGAACACGTCCTTCAATACCTTCAGGAACAGGTTCTTCGTCCTTCTTCATCTGGTAGCGGTCCCCGCTTCCTTCCTTGATGGCTCCTACAGATCCCATACCACGATACTGTTTGAAGATTCTTCCTTCAAAGATAACTTCCTTACCGGGAGCTTCTTTCAGACCCGCAAATAAGTTACCCACCATGATACAGCTGGCACCGGCTGCAATAGCCTTGGTGATGTCACCTGAATATTTGATACCGCCATCGGCAATTATGGGAATATTGTGTTTGGAGGCTTCTTCTGCAGATTCATAAACTGCGGAGAGTTGAGGTACACCTATACCTGCTACAATTCTTGTAGTACAGATCGATCCGGGACCTACACCGACCTTGATGGCATCACTTCCGGCCTCGATCAGTCTTCTGGCACCGTCTCCATCAGCGACATTCCCGCCGATAACCTTAATGCCGAATTCTTTTTTAATACCTTCAACAGCCCTGACAACAGAGAGGCTGTTTCCGTGAGCTGTATCCAGAACGACAAAGTCACATCCCATCTTCTGCAGAAGAGGAATACGAGTTCTATAGTCATTGGGAGAAACAGCAGCACCAACAACCAGGCTTCCTGATTCATCCAGTGCAGCAGAAGGAAAGCTTTTATGCTTTTCCATATCTGATACGGTGATAAGCCCTGTCAGGTGATCATTGTGATCAACAACAGGAAGTTTTTCAATTCTATGTTTGTCAAACTTCTCCCGGGCAGTTTCCACAGAAGGAGTACCCCTCTCCAGGATGAGATTAGTTGTCATTACATCTTCTACATTCTGAGTAAGATTTGCGCAGAATCTCATATCACGGTTTGTAATAATACCGCAAAGCTTTTTACCATCCAGTACAGGAAGTCCCGTAACTCCGGTTTCCATCATGATCTTCTCAACATCAGCAACAGTCTGTCCCTTATGGACAATCACTGGATTGGCAATAATCCAGTTGAGATAGCGCTTCACACGTTCAACCTGCCTTGCCTGCTCTTCCGGAGGAAGATTCCGATGAATAACACCCGCTCCCCCTTCCAGTGCCAGGGCAATGGCCATCTGATACTCTGTTACAGTATCCATGGCTGCTGAGATAATAGGTGCATTCAGGTAAATATTTCCAGCCAGTCTTGTTTTTACAGATGTTTCTGAAGGAAGAAAATCTGCATAGGCAGGCTGGAGCAGAACATCATCATAACTATATTTTTCTTCTAATTGAATCATTTAAGGTCTCCTTTGATTTTTGAAAGAAGCTCTGTATATTTTTTACAGAGAGTTCTGGTCTTCTCAGCTGTTTTTCCTCTATACAATGAAGGATCTGAGTAGAATTCCTCGGCATCGAGTCCGGTGACCTTTTTAAGCTGCTCTTTAATTTTTTCCCAGCTTTCCTGCTGTTCTGTCTGAAGAACTTCTTTGATAGTCTTTCCAGTTTTCTCACAGGAAAGAGTTATTTTTCTAACAATTTCATGAGCACCGTTTATGCCGGACATTGCCAGAAGAATATAAGTGGGTTCGGCAAGAACAAAGTCTCCCTGAACCGTCAGGTTCTTTCTAAGCTGTTCCTTGTTCACAGACATACCGGCAATGATTTTTTTCATTCGGGCAGTTGCCGCTGCAAATCCTGCAATAAAATCCGCCTGAAATCTTGCTGAAGCAGAATTAGAGAGGTCTCTCTGATGTTCTGAGATCTGATCCATATAGAATGACATGACTCTGGGAGAAAATGCCTTCCAGAGACTCTTCACATGCTCACAGTTCCAGGGATTTCTTTTCTGGGGCATTGTGGAAGATCCTACCTGAGTAGCCGAGAAAAACTCTCGGACTTCGTCTATTTCAGATCTCTGCAGATGTCTTAAGTCATCCGCAAGGTTGGCGATGATTCCAAATGCTGTATTGTATTCGAGAAGCAACCTTAAAAGATATTCAGGCTCCACCATCTGAGTAGAATATTCAGAAGGTTTGAGTCCCAGAAAATCAAGATATATCTCTTCCATTGCGAGAGGTTCTGAAGTGATCATGCTGGTTGCATTATATCCACCAACAGCCCCGGCGAGCTTTCCTCTCTGATTTGCCGACAGTCTCTCAATTTCAGAAATGGACTGTCCCAGTCTTGATACATATTCGGCTATTGCAAAACCGAGGGTCACAGGAACCGCATGCTGACCATGGGTTCTTCCCACCTGGGGAGTTTCCGCCTCGGCCTCGGCCATTTTGATAAGTTGTTCTTCCAGTTCAATAAGTAGAGGAAGAATGACATCTCTGGTAACATCACGCATCCGCATGGCATTGGCTGTATCCAGTATATCCACTGATGTAGCACCCATATGAACCCATGGTTTAAGATTCTCAGGAACCCTTTTGTTAATTACATTTACGAGGGCTCTGATATTATGCTGAGTTTTTTCTTCTTCTATATAGACTTCTTCGGGTGTAATGCTGCTTTCTACAGCATCAAGTGAATCGATAAGAGACTGATCTCCGAGATTCTGAAGTTTGATATGTGTTTTAAGAAGGGCCATTTCGGCTTTTACACAGTAGGCTACAGTGGCTTCTTCACTGAGTCTGTCTGACAGAGCTTCGAAAAGCTCTTTGTTCGATTGATAATAACGATGATCTAAGGGAGAGATGTTTCTATATATACTTCTATTTTCCATACAGAATATTGTCAGAATGTGTTCCTAATGTAAATAGGTCTGACAAGACCTTTTAGCTAGATTTCGCATCTTTTTTTTACGGATTTCAGAGGTTTAAAAAATTAACTGAAAAGGTATTGACCCTATAAAGTGTTTCTTGATATATTTCGCATGCCTTTAAGGCAAAGTAATTGCGTCTGTCGTATAATGGCTATTACCTCAGACTTCCAATCTGATGATGAGGGTTCGATTCCCTCCAGACGCTTACTTTTTAAAAATGTGTAATTGAATAAAGAATATTACAAAAAGTTGAATTATTTGCGTCTGTCGTATAATGGCTATTACCTCAGACTTCCAATCTGATGATGAGGGTTCGATTCCCTCCAGACGCTCTAAACAAAAAGCTGACCTTTATGGTCGGCTTTTTTGTTTATAACATGAAAAGAGGGAATCGAACCGACTGAAACGCGCCCATACCTGGGCGAAAGTGAGGCAGGCCTCTTCGTCGCTACCGAAGGTAGCAAGTAAATACTTTGCATAAAAAATTAAACAATAGAGAAAATATAACGCCAGTGAAAAGGGGTGCAAGACACATCAAACAGAGATGATTTGAGAACTGATGTAAAAGTCCGGATTAATAAATTGAAAGGTCTTTTTTAGAATGATTTCTCATAGCAGTTGAACTCATATTTGCAATCAGAAAAATGAATTTTACCCACATTTCTATATTGCAGTTTTTCAAAAAGAGAGTTCATCGCAGGATTCTGAACACAGGTATCAGATCTTAGAAAATTCAGATCCATCTCCTTTGCCCGTTGTTCTGCAAACATTATAATTTTTTTAGCCAATCCTCTGCCCTGGAATCCCGGGTTTACTGCTAATCTGTGAATAACAAGTGCCTTCTGGTCCGATTGCCGGAAAACAGTTTCATACTCAGGCGGTTCAGTTGTATTGAGGCAGACAAAAGACATTATATTGCCTGAATCATCCTGATCGACAAAAAATTCTTCTGAAGAAATATCAGCATAGAAATCCTCAAAGACCGGGTATGCTTCAGTCCATTGATCATTTCCATTTTTTTTCATATCTATGACAATATCTTTTACAATGCTGAGAATTGAATCCATATCATTTAATAGTGCTTTTCGAATCATCTTGATTAATGATATCACAATTTCAATCGATTGGAGAACACCGCCTGCAGCACCGTGACCCGACAGTCTCTGCCGGGCCGCAGCATAACTACGATTAGAGATCAATAAGCCGGATTATCCCAGGTTCTGCCTGCATACTTGGGTATACGCTTCTCATCTTCACTCATATCCAGCCCGAGGGTTCCGCCGGGATTCATAATATTGTTGGGATCAAAATAATTTTTCAATGAACGGAAGATATCCAGCTGTGCTTTTCCTATTGAGTCCTCCACCCACATTGCCGTCATCTTGCCAACTCCATGATGATGACTCATAGAAGCCCCGGCCTTCTGAATATTATCAAAGATACCAAACTGATAATCCAGATATTCTTCTTTGTCCTTAAACTTCCCGATGAAGATAAAGTAGAGGTTGGCCCCCTGTGGATAGGCATGGGAGAGATGTGTCATACAGATTGTATCAGGTCGCGACTTGGTATATTTGCGCACATATTCATGAACCCGCCCCATCATATCCCATGTAACACCGCATTCCATTGTATCGATAATGATTCCATAGTCCTGCAGAGATTCTCTCATATAGGGATCGCTGAATCTTCCATGCTCCCAGCTGGAAGTGGGATAACCTGTGAGATAGAGTCCTCCATGCCTTCGACAGATTTTCTTAACCTGCTTTGACAGATTTTTACTGAAGCCCTTCTCCCCTTCAGACCAACCAAGAAAAAGGCATCGTTCCATTGGCTTGTACCCCAGAATATTCATCATACTCTCAAGCAAGGTGCCCTCCACCTTATAGAGCTTGAGCATAACATCAGTTTCTTCAGGATCTGAGAGACGGAATACCGAGGGGTGCCCTGCTTCGGCCTGCATAATCTCCTTTCCAGCCAGGCGTGCCTGCTCCCAGTTTTTAAAAATGAAACTGAACTTTTTCCTATTCTCTTTAGTAAGGCGGAAAAATTTCAGCTTCACATTAGTGAGTACACCGAATGCCCCTTCCGAGCCCATCATGATTTCATCAATCTCGGGTCCAACTGCATGGGCAGGGAGGCCGTAGCTGCTGATGATTCCGCGGGGTGTTACATACTCCTGCCCCATAACCATATCCCGGATATTTCCATAATAGGTGGAGTTTTGCCCTGCCCCTCTGGTTACGACCCACCCTCCTACAGAGGAGTATTCAAAAGACTGGGGAAAATGGCCGCAGGTATAAGCTCTTGCCGCGCCGAACTCAGAGACTGCATTGTTAAGAACCTCTTCAAGTTTGGGTCCGGACATTCCGGCCTGCACGGTGATTGTCTGATCCGTTTCATTGAACTCAACAACCTTGTTAAAATGTGGTCTCATATCAAGGGTTAAACCGCCCTTGAATGCTTCTACGCCCCTGGTGACTGACGAACCACCGCCATAGATATACACGGGTATTTTATGTTCATTACAGTAGGGAATGATTTTTTCAATTTCCTCTTTTTCAGAAGGATAAAGTACAATATCCGGTAGATTCTCAAGAACCTTCTCTCTGAGGCGGTAAAGGTCATACATTGTCTTTCCATAAGCTACAGAGAGACGGTCATATGTTTTTATACTCATCCTGTCAGCAGGGAATACAGTAGCGAAAAAATCGATATGTCTCTGATCCATATTCGAAGGAATATCATCGGGAACCAGTTCCATTCCCTCATCTATCTTCCTTGAAAAATGATCATCATCCAGATGGAAGGTCTTTTTCATCAGCTTAAAGAGTCTCTCATTGGGCTCCTTAAATTTCTCTTTATCGCCCCACTTAAGAATCGAGCGAAAAGTGCCCGGCGTCGGCGGGACAATCTCCCACTGAGGTTTGTAATCTTTATATTTTTTTCGTTCGGCCATTATTCTCTCCTCTTAATCTGCATTGCTGTCTTGTTCTTATGTCTGGCTGATGGCTGTGATTGAATCGTTGAATCACAGATCCGGATAAGCAGTTATTTTCTGAATATCAAGATACAGATTCTGCAGCCTGGGATATATCTTTCTGTATACTTTATAGAGCCGGGTATAGAGCTCTGCATTCTCTGCTCTGGGGACAAAACACTTCTCATAAACCACCATATTTTTGACCGCTTCATCTACGGAGCTATGGAGCTCCAGAGCGCTTGCAACGAGAATGGCTGCACCAAGACCTGATGTCTCATAAGTTCTTCCCCGCAGCAGAGGCCTGTTGAAAATATCTGCCGAGATCTGACAGATAAGATCACTCTTACTCGCCCCACCGGAAACAGCTACTTTCTTACATCGGAAATGCCCTCTTTTCTCCAGGGTCTCAAGTCCGTCACGAAGTGCATATCCCAGTCCCTCAACGGTAGCTCTATAGATGGAACTTCGTGTATGCACATCTCCAAAGCCGATCATAGACCCCTTGGCAAGGGGATCTTTCAGGCTGGGCCCCCAGTAAGGCTGAACCATCAGTCCCCGGCATCCGGGAGGATCTGCATCCAGGAGTTTATCAAGCAGCTCCTCGGGAAGAACACCCTGCCTGACTGCTTCTTCTGTCTCTTTCTGGCCAAGTTCATCTCTGAACCAGCTGATCATCCAGTAGCCTCTGAATATCTCCACTTCTGGAACCCAGGCTCCGGGGTATGCCGAACAATAGGCCGGCAGAAAAGGGAGTGGTTCAAAATACTTCTTTGTGTTGACCTCCACTGTTGCTGTGGTACCGAAACTGAGAGATGCAAGGGAAGGATCAAGACATCCCATCCCCAGGGTTTCACAGCTCTTGTCACTGCCGCAGGCCACAAGGGGGATCCCCTCGGGCAGACCTGTTTCCAGGGAGGATGTTCTGTTTATATGTCCCACAATGGTACCGGGTTCAACCAGCCTGTATTTCTTGTCATCATCAATCGGGAATATTTTACTCTTCAAAGAAGATTTCCCTGACCAGCGTCTTTTTTTAAATTCCATGGGGACATGGCCTACCATGGAAGCAACAGAATCTACGGCTTCACCGCAGAGTTTATAATTCAGATAGCCCGAAACCTGTACATATTTCCATGTGCGTTTCCAGATATCAGGCTCATTCTGTTTTATCCAGTTGCTCTTACCATCACGCATGGTTTTTTTAATGACCTTGTCTTTCTTAACAATTTTATAGAGAATCTTCATAATGGGTCCGGGGGTATAGACGCTGTCAGCTTTGCGTGTATCAAGCCATGTAATGGCGGGACGCAGTGAGTTGCCATCTTTCCCAAGACAAACCATTGTATCCCGCTGGGTGGTCACACCCACACCGCCGATCTCATCAAAGAGATCCGGGTTTCTCTGTTTCATTGTCTGACAGCCCAGCACAAGGGATTCCCAGAACATCTCGGGGTTCTGTTCAGCCCACCCGGGTTTATCTGACTGGTAGGGAGCATACTCAATCTTCTCTTTATCCAGGATAACTCCTGCGGTATCAAATATCAGGGTTCTGAGGCTCTGTGTACCACAATCTACAGCAAGAATTTTATTCTTCATGTTTCATTACTCCTATACCTTTTTTTCAGAATCAACATCATTTGATTTAGCTACTTCACTATTGACAGCGCCTGTTGATATTAGATCGATTCCCGAATCAAGAAGATTCTCTGCCAGAATATCTCCAGGAATACAACTGCCCTTATGAATAATCCTCGATATAACTTTCATATAATCAGGAAAAAGTCTGAGGGGAACATCCCGGGACAGTCTAACCGCTAACCTGGGATAATCAGTACCTGAAGTTCTGACAGTTGTGGTGAGCATCCGCAGTGACTCTTTGAGCTCCTGTAGAGCATAGTCTACTCCCCGGCTGCATTGATTCTCTGTGACAGTGATATTTCCGTCTGTTTCACTGATATTCAATAGACATCCCCGTGGACAGGCGATGCAGGTCATTGTTCTTTTCATTTAGCTGCTCCCTGTATTAAACTCAATTCCAGAGCTGGTCCTGCGGGATCTATTCCTGATAAATCAACTTCCTCCCGGTGCATCTCAGAGGGCTTCAACCAGTTCATTTTTTTATTGAGGATAATATGTTCACCCTGTATCAAATGGAGCTCAGCCTTATCCATTGCTTTAGAAGGCCTGAGATAGAGTGTAACTAACCCGGCATCAGCAGTAAAAGTCTGAGGAACAACACTGTGAATATTGCCGGCAGACTCCAAACTGATTTTTTTCGCTATGCTATGATTTTTGCATCGTCCTGCTGCACTCTCACCTGCAATATGACCGCTCTCAGAAACATAATCCACAAGATCACTCACAAGAAGAGCATTACCACAGGAGAAGATTCCGGGAAAAGAAGTTTCAAGATTCTGATCCACAACAGGTCCGCCTGTTACCAGGTCCATTTTTATACCCAGAGGAGCCAGAATATCGTTTTCAGGTATCAGTCCGACACTGAGGATTAAACAGTCGCAGCTGATCTTCGCAGTGGTGTTTTCGATAAATTTCTTATTACTATCCACCTCACAGAGAGACACAGATTCCACTCTTTTTCTACCGTGAATTTCTCTGACTGACATATTCAGATGGAGGGGAATATCATAGTCTTCCAGACACTGCACAATATTCCGGGTGAGCCCTGAAGGTTCTGATCCGATTTCATAGACACCCTGCACTTCAGCACCTTCAAGGGTCAGGCGTCTTGCCATAATAAGACCAATGTCACCACTGCCAAGAATCAAACATTTTTTCCCGGGCAAAAATCCTTTAAGATTGATAAGATCCTGAGCCTGTCCTGCGGTAAAAATACCTGCAGGTCTCTCTCCATGAAGGAAAATCTGACGGTCTGTCCTTTCCCTGCAACCCATTGCCATGATAAGAGTATCAGCTTCCATCCGGAACACACCCTTTTCCGGGTTGATAAATGATAGAGCAAATACATCTTCTTCTTTTTTGATTTGTGTAAGAAAAGTGCTGCTTAAAAAATCAATAGGATTTTCCCGGACCATCTGTTCATAACGCCAGGCATATTCCGGTCCTGTCAGCTTCTCTTTAAAGCGAATCAACCCGAATCCGTCATGGATACACTGCTTGAGAATCCCCCCCATCCGCTCTTCTCTCTCTACCAGACAGACAGACACTCCCTTGTCAGATGCAGACACTGCGGCAGCCATACCTGCAGGACCTGAACCTATAATAACAACATCATATCTAAGAAGCATCTGAAACCTCCAGGGCGGAGATCTTTGTCTCAGCCACAAGAATATTCGATCCCGAACCCTTCCTGGTAATATCAATTATGGGGACATTCATCTCCCGGGCCATTGTCAATATGACTTTCGGTAGACAGAATCCACCGTGACAGCGACCGGCTCCGGCTCTCACTCTTCGTTTAATACCATCCACTGTTGCAGCCGGCACAGCCGAGTGCAGAGCATCTCTGATCTCTCCACGGGAGACTTCTTCACAGCGGCAGAGAATCTCACCGTATGCCGGATCTCTCTTTATAAGGGTATCCCTGTCAGCAGCATTCATATTTTTCACCTGAGGTATGCCATGGTGCACAGGATTGAAATCATCCCGGGGAACAATATCCACACCAGATGTTCTAAGGATATCGACGGCCATTGAAGCAACATCCACTGCTATTGCGGGGGCAGAAGCAAATCCCGGAGATTGTATTGCAGCGGCATGAACAAGATTTGCCACCTTGTCAGAAGGTTCAACAATAAAATCTTCCTCCCAACTGGCGGCTCTGACTCCAGAATAATAGTTTATTATCATGGAGGGGCTTAGTTTTGTATTCATTTCCAGCTGTTCCAGCAGCGTGGTAAACATCTCAGAATCAGTGGAATAATCCTCGCGGTCCGAAACCTCTTCGGCAGTGGGCCCAAGAAGGATATTTCCCTCCACACAGAGTACCAATCCTCCCCCTTTAGAGTGATTCTTCTTATTTGAGCTGAATGAAGGCATTCCGAGAATATGATTCTGTTCACCTTCACTGTTCCGGTCCAGGATAGCATCAGTTCCCTTTCTACCGTGAATGGAGAAAAATCGGTCATCCGCCATCTCCGCCAGTTTATCAGACCAGACTCCGGCTGCATTAATGAGCACTCCCGCCCTTAGACGGCCCCGGTTTGTTTCGATCGAACTTACTCGTCCTTCATCAAGAAATACAGAACATACCAGGGTATTAAGAAAAACCTCGGCACCGTTTGCAACAGCATTTTCAGCCAGAGCAATAGTCACCTGAAAGGGAGAAACTATACCTGTTGAAGGGAGGAGAAAGCCCCCTTTCTGCCTTTTTGTGACATTGGGTTCATGCTTTTTAACTTCTTTCTGAGAGAGGGTCCTGTAATCACCATCAACACCGTTATCCCTGCATCTTTTTTTAAAGATAGGTGGCAGTAAAAACCTCATCCACCAGTCTTTGAATAGAATAATTGTCCCCGGCCTGGTGAAGTTAAAACCAAGTTCCTCGGCCAGATTCGTATATAAGCGGTTACCCCTGGTATTGTAATGAGACTTCAATGATCCCGGCTTTGCAGCAAAACCGGGGTGAATCATTCCGTCATTCCTACCTGAAGCCTGCATCGCAAGATCCGCCTCTTTTTCAAGAACAGCTACCGTCAGCTCCAGCCGGCAGAGCTCCCTTGCTATGGCACAGCCGATCACTCCGCCCCCGACAATCACAACATCAAAAGAACGTCCTTCAAGCAGATCATCTTCGAGCTGGGGCTGACTCATACCCGGTTCATCACAACCACTGACAAGAATGTCATTGAGGACACCCTTAAACCCATGTCCAGCGGAACTCTGCCCTGCCTGAACCTTTTGCTCCCAGGAGTCAACAGAACCTTTAAGCTGTACTGACTCTCTAAACATACTGACTTTGACAGCATCGAGACCCTTCCTGCTCAGCTTTTTCCTGATTTTATTCAGTTGCTTCTCAGCATTCTTTATCAAATATGTACCTCTCCCTGATTAAGGCTGGTGGTATTACCACCAAATGATACAATAGAAAAATCCATCTGTCATCTTTTATTTCAAAATTGACAAGTCCCACACCATTCCTTACAATCGTTCCATGGATAAATCTCTGTTTAAACCCCTGAAACCAGTCAGTCTGAAGGAAGAATTCGTATACCATATGGAAGATCTCATCCTTCAGGGAAAGCTCAAGGCAGGTGAAAAACTCCCCCCCGAAAGAGAGATGGCAAAAGAATTCGGAATATCCCGGCCGGTTATCCATGAAGGGATTCTGATTCTTGAGAACAGAGGTCTTGTAACACTCAGACCAAGGCATGGTATTGTTGTGAATGACTACCGAAAGGAAGCCACACTGGACCTGCTTCTCTCCCTTATCAATAACAGTGACCATAAACTGAGTCCCAACCTTGCCAAGGACCTGGAGAATTTCCGGATCTATATGGAAAAAGGGATTGTCATCCGAATCTGTGAGAACAAGAATAAAGAGAGTGATAATAAGGGACTGAAGTATCTGAAGGAAATTAATAAACAGATGCTTAAAGCCGAAAAAGCAGAAGACCTGGCAGAACTTGATTTCCAATTTCATCTGGGATTGGGACTTTTAAGTACCAACACTCTCTTTGCCCTTCTGGTAAACACCCTTAAACCCGCACACATGGATCTACTGACCCGTTTTTATGCCTCAGAAAAAATTAAAAATCAGGTTGTAGGATATCATAACGAACTCATTAAAGCCCTGTCTGAAAGAGATTTAGAGACTGCACTCATAATGATTGAAAAGACAGATTCCTACAGCACTTACGGCAGTTATAATGATTGATTTAGCAACTGCGTTGAAATAGAATAGTAATATAACCTTAATTTCTCAAAAGGAATTCCTTCATGGCCGGATTCAGGCGAGCATTGTTTATCTTTCTATTGACCGTTCTGTTCACTCCTCTTTTCTCTCTTGATCTAAGTCAGGAAGAACAGATGTGGATCAAAAACAATGCTGAGATTCGAGTTCACAATGAACTTGACTGGGGTCCTTTCAATTTTAATGAAAACGGCAGACCAACAGGATTTTCCATAGAATATATGGATCTTCTTGCAAAAACAGCAGGTCTTAAAGTCAAATATATATCCGGTCCCAGCTGGGATGATTTTCTTCAAATGATTAAAAACGATGAATTGGATGTGATGCTGAATATTGCATACTCCGATGAGCGTGCCGAATATCTCTCTTTTACAGATGCCTATATGGAATTTGCTCCCTCAATTTATATAAGAAAAACCGAAGATATGATTGATTCTGTTGAGGATATCTTTGGAATGACAATTGCGATTCCAGAAGGTTTCTATTATGAGGAACTCCTGAAACCCTATCCGGAAGTTAAGGTTCTCAGTGTAGGTAGTGTTACGGATTCCATACTTGCCGTATCTCATGGAGAAGCAGATCTGCTTCTTGATCTGATGCCCACCATTAATTTTATGATGAAAAATCTCTATGTTACCAATCTGAAACCCGGTGGAACCCTCAAACTTGATGAAAATAGAATAATTGAAGCAACCATGGCTGTAAAAAAAGAGAATACAGTTCTCCTTTCTATACTCAGTAAAGCAATGAAAGAAATTCCTTCTGACCAGTACAGAATATTAAGAAATAAATGGCTGGAATATGAAAAAAAAGAAGCACCTCAGATACAATTAAATGCAGAAGAAGCCCGGTATCTCTTTGAAAACCCGATAATTACAGCCAGCAATGAAATGAATTGGCCGCCTTTCAATTATAATGAAAACGGGATTGCCAAAGGTTTTTCCATTGACTATATGAATATCCTCTCCGCCAAGGCGGGATTTCAGGTTGAATATGTCTCAGGGCCAGCATGGAATGAGTTTTTGGACATGACCAAAACGGGCGAACTTGATGTCTTGCTCAATATAGTTAACACGGAAGAGAGACAGAAGCATTTTCTATTTACAGAACACTATATAACAACCCCCAATGTAATAGTTTCAAATGCAAATAATCCTTTTAATAGTATGGAAGAGCTTAAGGGGAAGACTGTTACTGTTCCCACAGGTTACTATCATGAGGAACTGATTAGAAAATACTTTCCGGAAATTAAACTCCACATGACTGAAGATATCCTCGGCAGCCTGAAGGATGTGGCCTATGGAAAGGCAGATGCTTCAGTAGGTGAAGAAGCCGTCATTGATTATCTGATCAGTGAAAATTACCTGACCCATCTGATAATATCTGGTGAAATTACATTTGGAAGTTCTGAAAATCCTAAATTGAATCTTGCGGTCAGTAAAGAGAATCCCATATTACAGAAGATTCTAATAAAGGCTATGAATTCCATCACTGAACAGGAGATCAGCGAAATAAACGAGAGATGGATTGATTCCCGGGCAGAGATTGCAACTATAGCGAAAGTGGAAGAATCTAATTCGGAAACAGTGACTAGATATCTTTTAATTTTCACTTCTGTTGCTGCTTTTTTTATTCTCGCTTTCATTCTTTTGCAGAAAATTTTAAAGAAACGTAACAGCGGTACTGAACAGTTTGATCTGAAAAGAATGAAGTGGAACAGTCTGATGATTCTGATGATCTGCATAACTCTTCTACTGCTGATGGCTGTCTTTGGCATAATGCAGTTCAGAAAAAACAGTATAAAACGGACTCAGGATGAACTTAGAACAGTACTCTCATCAACCAATGAAACTCTGGAAATATGGATAAATAAAAACCTGGATCAACTGACCATGGTTTCGGGGAGTCAAAAACTGAGATCCCTTACCGAAGAACTTGTTCTATTGCCCAGAGACAAAGAGACACTGATCAACAGCCTTACTCAGAAGGAAATAAGGGATTATTTTAAATATGACAGCCCTTTTTCCTTCTCAGAGGGATTCTTCATTATTTCAAGGGACGGTGTCAATCTGAGTTCCCGGCGTGATACCAATATCGGGGATAAAAACCTGATATTGAATTTCAGACCAGAGCTGCTCGAAAAAGCTTTTAGTGGTGAATCTGTTTTTATACCTGCGATTCCAAGCGATGTATACAAATCAGCTGACCAGCCCACTGCTTATTCAAGTATGTTTTACGCTGTACCTATATTCGGAGAACGGAATCAAGTGATTGCAGTATTAACTCAGAGAGAAGATCCGAGTAATCAATTTTCAAAATACTGCAATATGGGTCAGATAGGTGAAACCGGAGAAACCTATGCCTTTGACCATTATGGAAATTTCCTTTCCAGAAGCAGATTTGAACATGAACTTAAACACATCGGGCTGATCGGAGCTGAAGTCGACAACATACTCAATATGCAGGTGAGAGATCCCGGCTACAATATTCTGACGGCAAAAAATGTAGAGCCCCATAGTTCAGATATGCCCCTGACCTATATGGCCTCACAGGCTGTAAGAGGCAAATCCGGTATCAGCACGAAACCATACGCAGACTATAGAGGTGTTGATGTATACGGTGCCTGGCTCTGGAACAGTAGATTAAATTTCGGCATTGCTACAGAAATTGATGCTGACGATGCCCTCTCTCAATACAGAAGCGCTCGGAGCCTGATAATGATTTTGGTTTTACTGAGCATTCTATTAACATCAGGCTCTGTTCTGACAAGTATAGCAACAGGTGAAAAGGCTAACAGATCTTTAAAGAAATCAAATGATGACCTTGAAAAAAGAGTAGCAGAGCGTACAAAGGAAGTTTCTTCTGCCATGAAGAACCTCGAAAATACAATAGAAGCCCTCACCCACCCCTTCTATGTGATCGATGCCAGTTCATACGAGATAGTATTATCGAACTCCACGGCAAGAAATCTTAATCAGGAAAAAGTACTGACTTTCTGTCACAAACTGTCTCACCACAGTGATATTCCCTGTCACTCAGAAGAGCACCCCTGCCCTCTGGAAACCGTAAGTAGAACCAATAAGCCCTGTACTGTTGAACATATTCACTATGATGCAGAAGGGGAACCTGTATATGTGGAAGTCCATGGCTATCCTATTTTTGATGAGGAGGGCAAACTTGTTCAGATGATTGAATACTCTCTGGATATAACTGCCAGGAAACTGGCAGAGCAGGCAATACATGAAAAAGATGCTCAGCTGGATATGGCCATGAAAACAGCCAGAATGGGAAGCTGGACCTATATTGTGGAAGAAGAAGATTTCATTCTGGACAATACCCTGATGGAGATAACCGGACTGACTGGAGATACTTTTGATCATAAAATGAAGAGCTGGTTTTCCAGGGTTCATCCTGAAGACAGAGATCGTGCAATGGAAAAATTTTCGGCTTTCCTGACTTCCGGAGACACATTTAACTGTGGTTACCGACTCTTGAAGGGTGAATCTGAAATTATCTATCTCTCCTGCATGGGTGTTTCAACCCTTGATGAAGAAGGACAACCCGAAAGAGCCTTCGGACTTATCTGGGACATAACAAAGCAGAAGGAGGCAGAACAGCAACTTGCTCTGGCTAAAGAGGAAGCCGAGGCGGCTACAAAAGCTAAATCTGACTTCCTTGCCAATATGTCACATGAAATAAGAACTCCCATGAATGCCATAATTGGTCTCTCACACCTGATTCAGAAAACAGAAATGAATCGAAAACAGAAAGATTATATACGTAAAATCCACGGTTCTGCACACAACCTGCTGGGTATTATCAACGATATACTCGATTTCTCAAAAATCGAAGCCGGAAAGCTTGCCATGGAAGATATCAGCTTCAATATCCATGAAGTTTTTGATAACCTGGCAAGCATGATAAGTACAAAGGCCAGCGATAAGAACCTGGAACTTGTATTTAAAATAGGAACAGATATACCACCCTATATGATCGGAGATCCCCTCCGTCTTGGGCAGATTCTTCTCAATTTGACTAATAACTCAATCAAGTTCACAGAGAAAGGTGAAATTGCCGTTACGGCAGAACTGGTAACTCTTGAGAATAAAGAAGCCACAATAGAGTTCAGGGTAAGAGATTCGGGAATCGGCCTCAGTGATGAACAGCAGAAAAAGCTCTTCCAGGCCTTCTCTCAGGCAGATAGCTCCACTACAAGAAAATACGGCGGGACAGGTCTGGGACTCTCCATCAGTAAAAGGCTCACCGAGATGATGGGCGGTGAAATCGGTGTAGACAGTGTCTATGGTGAGGGTGCGACCTTCCATTTTACGGCCGTATTCATTGCACAGGATAAAAAGAAAAAAGAGATTATCCCACCCGCTATTCAGGATCTGAAAGTTTTGATAGTGGATGACAATCCCACAAGCCGCGAAGTCCTTACAGATTACCTGGGTGACTTCTCCTTTGACTCAACTGCTGCAGAAGATGGTATGAAGGCCATAGAGCTTGTAAAAGAGAAGAAAGAATCCGGTAAGAAGGGATTCGACCTGATACTTATGGATTACAGTATGCCTGAAATGAACGGTTTTAAGACAGCAAATAAAATTAACGAGGTCCTGGATGAAAAAGAACGACCCAAATATATTCTTGTAACCGCCTTCGGCCGGGATGAAGTTCTTAGTACTGCTGAAAAATCTGATTTTTCCGGTTTTATCCTGAAGCCTGTTAATCAGTCGCTCCTTCTAAATACAATCATGCAGGCCTTCGGCCATATATCAGCAGATAGTGATATCAGAAAAAGAGTAAAAATGCCTCCCGGTTTTGATAAAATCAGAGGAGCCTCAATACTTCTGGTTGAAGATAATGAGATTAACCAGGAAGTGGCCAGTGAACTTCTCAGCGGGGAAGGCTTCTATGTGGACATAGCCGAGAACGGACGAGTTGCTATTGAAAAACTGGAACAGAAGTCTTATGACATAGTACTGATGGACCTGCAGATGCCTGTTCTTGATGGATATAAAACAACTGAAGAGCTGCGTAGCCGGGATGAGTTCAAGGATATCGCCATTGTCGCCATGACCGCCGATGCCATGACCGGAGTAAAAGAGAGTGTTCTAGAATCCGGAATGAATGATTATGTCACCAAGCCTATTGAGCCGAAAGAGCTTTGGAAAACACTTATAAAATGGATCAGCCCGGGGGACAGACAATTACCGGAAGATTACGGAATACAGGATGAGCCTGCCGAAAAATCAGATTCAATAAGTATTGAAGGAGTGGACAGCCATAAAGGACTTGAGCGTCTTGCAGGCAATAAGAAGCTCTATGCCAAGCTCCTGAAAGATATGAGTGCAGATTTTAAATCCTTCAAGGAAGATATACAAGAACTGATATCTGCTGGAGACAATGAAGCTGCACTACGCCATAGTCACTCTCTGAAAGGAGTCAGTGCTAATCTCGGTGCTGAAGAGATCCGGGAGGCTGCTGCCGCGCTGGAAGCTGCTCTCAAAGAAGAGAAACCGGCTGAAGAATTCATTATTAAAGTTCATGAGACCCTGATCCGGACTCTGGGCAATATAGATGGATATTTGTCCACAGAAAAGTCTGAGAAGGAAGATGGAGAAAATTCAGCTGTAAAGATCGACAGGGATGCTGTAATAAAAAAGATCGCTGAAGCTGCCGCTTCTCTGGCAGTGCGAAAACCAAGACCTGCAGTGAAGATACTGGATGATCTATTAGATTCTGAAATAGATGAAGATTTGAAAAACAAACTGGAAGACGCATCTGCACTTCTGGGAAAATATAAAATGAAAGATGCCGCCGCCCTCCTGAAAGGCATGGTAGAAGGCTGAAGAACAAATTGTGAAAAAATATATAATTATTGCCGGAAATATAGGTGCCGGTAAATCAACACTCGTAAAACACCTATGCACAGCACTCTCGTGGACACCCTACTACGAACCTGTCTCAGAGAATCCATATCTTGAAGATTTTTATACAGATATGAAAAAATGGGCCTACCACTCACAGCTATTCTTTTTGAGCGACCGGATGGCCATGCATAAAGAGCTGCAGGATAACGGAGGCAATGTCGTACAGGACCGCTCCATTTATGAGGATGCCCAGATATTTGCCAGGAACCTCTACCTGCAGGGTCAAATAAAAAAAAGGGATTTTGATACCTATTGGAAAATGTATAAGATTGCTGTATCCCTTCTGCAGCCCCCTGACCTGCTTGTGTATCTAAAGGCGTCAGTTCCTTCCCTGGAGGCTAGAATTTCCCGACGCAACAGGGATTTTGAATCCGCCATCCCCCGGGACTATCTTCAGAATCTGAACGGACTCTATGAAGAGTGGACGGGCAGTTACAAAGACTCGGCCAAACTTGTACTGAATATTGATGATTACGATATTCTGAATCATAAAGAAGATCTGGACTATATCATCTCCCTCGTAGAAGAGAGCCTGAGAGGCGGACAGGGCGAACTATTCTGACTTAACAGAATCGGTCTGATCATGAGTATAGGAAAAGTATTTTATTTTTATCTAAAGTATTTCTCAGGAACACCGAATTTTATAAATGTAACGCATTTATGTGTTCGACAGTTTCAATATCTCCTTTGGGAGGTATGCTATTTCAGGTCCGTAAGGTTCAACGTCCAGACTTACGGGCTTTTTTTTGCCCTGATCTTTTCACAGGTATGCGATTGCATTTATCCATCTTGAGAATTATTATAAATAAATGATAAGAAAACCCGCCTGCACTTTGTCGATCCTTTCCATCCTTACACTTCTGTTCACCACCTCTGTATTCTCACAGGAAATCGAACAGGAGGAAAACGTCATCGACTGGAACCAGATCCACATGGTGGGAATCAGTTACCAGCAAAGCTTTAAAAATTTGAATGAAGCATCCGGAACTGATACAGAAAAGCTGGAATATAACATACAATCCCTTGGGCTTAACTACGGCAGCTTCACCGGGAGTCGTCTCGGATTCTACTCAGATATCTACCTCTTGCTTCCCTTTCAGAGCAAATATGAATCTGACAGCAACGAAAGCAACAGCGGTTTTTCCCTGGACTATATGGGAGCTGTTGGATGGAGTCTCTGGGCCGGACCCATAGGCTTTCTCCCCTATATCGGATTTCATACTCAATATACTTTTTTAAACAGAGATCCTCTGGATGAAAACCAGTCAAACCATATGATCTCAGTCGGAATGGGTGCGGGTATAAAATTTCTGATAAAACTGAATGAAAAGAACAATATCTTCACGGGGATTAAGGGAAGCCTGGATACCATAGAGTTTACCAGCGCCTCTTATGACTCCAGAGAGATTCAGCTGCGAAATAAGATATCCTATATGGTCAGCCTGGGTTATGCCTATACAGCTCCAACTAAAAAACGTGTCCTTCAGTCTTATGAGGACGAATAGTCTCTTAGAAACTGCTCGTAAGACTCCTGTGTATCAAGGTCCAGCACAACAGACTCATCCCCCCAGGGAATAAGAACCTGATCATCATCACTTAAATTAGCTTTAAGATTTTTCCCTTTCATCTTTAGGACCCTTTTTTTCCATGAATAGGGTAATAATACCGGATGTCCCGGGGATCCCTGAAAAACAGGCCTGAATACTTTAGAATCATTCCGGATACTGTATGCATCGTGAATTTTAAATAGATGAAACCATGTCAAAAGAGGCATATCCATGGGCATGATAAAAAAATCGCTGTCAACACAGCTCATAGCTGTCTGAATCGAGCTCAGCATTCCCCTTTGATACTCCCTGTTTTCGACAAGAATCAATTCTTTACAATTAAAAAAAATCTCTCTAATCCGGGGCATCTGTTCACCCCCGACAAGAATTACCTTCCGGCAGCTCTCAAGAGCTGTATTAACAGCATTTTCAATTAAAAGGATCTGCTTTTTGCCCGGCTCCCCGTATGATGGAATTTTGAGATCACCTTTCCAGAGTCCCATTCTTGAGGATAATCCGGCGGCAGCGATTACACAGCAGACATCAAGCTTCAATTTTTCTTCAAATAAATGATCACAAATAGATTTTTCAGTTTTCATAGTTTATATTATTATACACAAGGACAGAAAATAAATGACAGTTAAAGAAATCTGCGAGCACCTTATCAAGGATGATAACTACATCATTACTAGTCATGAAGCTCCTGACGGTGATGCAATCGGTGCAGAAATTGTAATATACAGCATCCTTAAATATTTGAAAAAAAAAGTCATAATTCTCAATTCCGATCAGATTGAACATAAATATAAGTATGTTGATACGGAAAATGTGATTCAAAATGTATCTCCCGAGGATGATCTTCCTGGAGATCTAAATAAAAAAACCCTTATAGTAGTTGATACCGAGCCGGGTAATATTGGACATCTTTCAACAAGGCTAAATATGGAAACTGTCAAGGAAGTACTTGTTATTGATCACCATGATTATGATAATCACATCCCCTTTAAAGGCCTGTTCCTCCCTAATGCCTCTTCTACCTGTGAAATGCTCCACAGTATACAGCAGTATTTCTCAATTCCCTACTTTGCTCCCCTTACGGAAGCTATGTTCACGGGAATTGTCTATGATACAGGCTCTTTCATCTATCCGAAAACAAGTGCCGAAACCTTCGCCATTGCCCACAAACTGGTGTTAAACGGAGCTCGGCCCAATTTTGTTTATTCCAATCTTTATGAAAGTAAATCCACAGAGTCACTCAAGCTGAGAACTATGGTGGGAAAGACTCTGGAGCTCCACTACAATGACCATGTGGCCTTCCAGTATATGAATAGAGATTCTCTGGTCGAGTCGGGAGCCAAATACGAAGAATCCCAGGAGATCGTTAATATTCCACTCCAGTGCAATGATGTGCGTGTCTCTATATTTGTTAAAGAAAATGCACAGGGGCAGGTACGCTGTTCTGTAAGAACTAAAAATGAAATTGACTGCCTTCCTCTGGCATCACGCTTCGGTGGAGGGGGTCACCCTACAGCTGCGGGATTCAAATTGACTAAGCCTGTTGAAGAAGTAAAGGCCGAAGTGCTTGATTTCTTTGCGTCCTTCTTTACATAATAGCCCCATGAAAAGAATTGTTTACTCACTCCTCCTTTTAATGCTTCTCATATCCTGCCGAAACAAGTCTGAAGAGATGACAAATGCGGTACCAAGAATTATAAATCCTCATGTCAACGAAGGTGATAATACAACGAATGATGAAGGTGTGAATGAAGTTGAAGAAAACACTTTTCTTGTTCCTATGGTTGAGATCCCTGATAATAATCATATCCAGCGTCTGCAGGACATTAATCTGGACCATGATGTTGAAGAAGAACAGATCATCCTGACAATGGTCAAAGATGAAGATGGAAAGGACAAACTTAAACTCTTTATAGCCGACTACAATAACGATATGATGCGCTATCAGCTCTCTCTGGAAGAGATGATCAGTCCAGATCATATGGAAGGTCTGAGCGTCCACCTGCAGGATCTGAACGGCAATCAGCTTAATGAGGTTCTTATTACAGGATTCAATAAGCAGGGGTTTCAGACTCTGGATGTATTCAGTATAAAAACCCAGGGTGGAAGCGCCGGACTGACCTATAGACGTATTGCCCAGCTGGTTGTGAACGGTACTATTGATATAGAGACAGCCGACCGATCTCAGGAATATAAATCCGGACAGATGACATGGGAGAGCTTTCCCATTATCACAGAAGAGACCAATCCAGAGGATGATGAAAACCTGGACCTCATAAAGACAGTTTATAACTGGAACAAAGCAGCTTCAAGATATCAGCCCATATCAGTTGCCAAAGTGCCTGGTGTAACCATCAAGGAAGAGAACCTTAAAAAGCTCTACAGAGGCGATTTGGATGACTTCAAAGCCTTCTTAAGCGGTCCATGGCACAGAGTAAGCGACAGTGTTGGTGAAAAACAGCCCTTCTTACAGGATATTCTCTACTTTCAGCCCGATGAAGATCAGGTGATCTTCACCATCGATGATATTCAGGAGATCTACGACTGGGATGACACCTACAGAACAATCTTCAAGGGTATCTATATTCAGTCACAGAATATCCTGATTCAGAGCCTTCGTCGGGATATCTTAATTACTGTGGAAGACATGGATTCCATCAAGGTGAAAATTCAGGGAACTACAGAATGGGGCGGTTATTATACACCTCTGAGCCAAAGCCTTCAGCAGGGTCTGGTACATGATGAGATGCTGGAACCTATTGAAGAACTGAACCATTTGAGCGGACTGTTCAAGGGAAGCCGGGGCAACGAATTTTATCTGGACTACCCTTTCTTTACCGAGAAAAATGTTGATGGAGAAAATAGACAGGGTGTATATACCTTCTTTAACCTCTACGGTACAAGTATTCTGCAGTTAAGATATCAGAGAAAGAACGGACTGATGGATGCAAGGTCTGTTTACAATGTTGATTTCCAGATCACTGAAGACAGCAGCAGGATTATCAGAACTCTCACTCTGGTACCTGGAAACCTGACAGTTTCCGGCTTTCTACAGGAATCAGGAGAAACTCTTCATATTGAACAGATTGAAGTTATGGATAAATCCTGAAAGCCTGAATTCCCTTCTCGTTTAATATCTTTATTGTAAGATCATCATTACGGCTCTCCACAATAACCTTGTAGGCGGAGTCCTCTTTTTTTACATGAGAGACAAGCCCGGCCTCTTCCAGTTCAATCTTGAGGCGTGACGCATTCTCATACTTCTGAAAGGCTCCGGCCTGATATAGGGTATATTCAGAAGATGAATCCGGCAGAGGATCTGTGCTGGGATCAGCAGCAGATATATTATCCTGAATGACTTCACTGTCTTCAGCTCCTGAAAATAACTCTTCAGGTCCTGCCAATGGAAATATCTGTTTATTAAGCAGGGATGCTTCAATAGAATCAGGAAAATCCTTGAGTATCCGCTTTTTAAAGATCTCCGCCTGAGAGCTGTAACCTGCCTTATTTAAGACCTTCTGCAGCTGAAAAAGCCAGTCAGCCTCTGTAATCAGAAAAGGATGCTGATTGTGTGCCCGGTCAATCCACATAAGAAGCCTGGGAGACTCTGCATTCTCCTCCAAAGCAGCCATATACTCATATTTAATATCTGAAGACATTGTGAGGCGGGAAATGGTCACATCCCTGCCGGGAGAAACACCGGCATCTTCATAAAGTGCAGAAAGGGCCGAGAGATACTGTTGAGTCAGTTCATGATTCCCTGACAACTCACAAAGAATAAGGGCTGTCCTGATGATATCTTTTTTATCTTGTACCGAATTGACCCGGTATAGATTTTTTTTAATAAGATTGAGATCTTCTTTAAGAGGAGCCGGCATTCTGAGTGTATGAATCAGAATACGCCCAAAGCTATCAGATTCACTGCTGCCGGATTTTGAGAGCCATTGTATGTATAAAACGCGGGCCTCTTCACTCTTCCCTTCCCGTTCAAGGGACCCGGCCCTGTCCAGCAGATCCGATGCACCGGCAGCTGTACAGAGCTGCAGAAACAGGAGGAAAGTCAGAAACTTAAAGAAGTTCCGGTTTACTCGCTTCGGGTTCTTCTGTTTTTTCAACTTTTTTCTTCAGTAGTTTTCTACTCTTTTTTTTATCATCATTTGAAGCAGCCCCAGGGAGACTCTCTCTCTTAAGCTGCTTTTTCTGTTTCTGCTGTTTCAAACCGCTCCCTATAAGGTAGGGAATGACAGACAGAGCACCCAGTATATACATCACAAAGAAGCTGATAACAATGGGAACATCCTTAAAATGACCCGCCTCGGTAAACCAGATATTGACATCTGACATATTCCCCAGGTTAAGACCCACAAATGTAAAAAGACAGATTAAAATTAAAATATACCAGATAAGCCTTAGGGGCATGATGTTCTCCTTAATAATATTATCCTTAAGATCCGAATCGGCTTTATGAAGTTAATACCGAACGGATATATGACTTAATTATACTCCAATCATTGTTCTTTGGAAGTACAATCCATCCACCCTTGTAATAATTTGGATCTTTCAGAGCCTTTGCCTGCTCCTCTTCGCTCAATCTATATAGATTTGTATAAGTGGCATAAAGAACATTGTCAGTATTCAATACATGCTGACCGCTTATCTCATAATCTTTATATGAGAGGAAGTACTTTACCATATCGGCAGTACTGAGATTAGACTCCACATATTTCCCGCTTGTCTGGATAATATCGTAGATTTTACTGATATTTGTAAAACCCAGTACTGAGACAGAATCCTTTAAGGCCGCAATGACCTTCTGCTGACGAACAGAGCGCTCAAAGTCTGATGAAGTATGCCGTGACCTTGCGATTCTAAGGGCGGCAATGCCATCAAGGTGATGAGTCCCCGCAGTGTAGTAAAGAGTTGACCAGCGGCCGTTCTCACGCACCTTATAGGTGGGATCAACCAGAGCCTCATCCAGGGTAACATCAATGCCTCCCAGAATATTGACTACATCGATAAAGGCATACATATCGATGCCCACATAATTTTTAATTTCCAGACCTGTTACGGAAGAGAGAGCCGACATTAGCTGCTCGGGTCCCTGCTGCCTGTAGATGGAGTTGATTTTACTTCCCTGATAATAGAGGTCTCTGGGGACGCTGAGCATCCTCAACTCGCCACTGTCACTATCTGCATGGAGGAGAATCATAGTATCCGCATTATGTTCATGAGAACCGATTAATAAAAAGGTTTCAGAGCCCTCGGCGGCGGTAAACTGATCAGAAACAACTGCTGTATCCGCTGTTTCCAGCTGATAGTTGAAAGTCAGATTATGCTCAGAGGTAAATGTTCTGAGGGAGCGAACGGGAATATCATCCCCATCCATGAGATAGACTTCTGCAAACTCTTTCTGCAAAGCCAGAGATCCTTTTACCTCATTTTGAGAGTCCAGCAGATCATAATAGATATAATCGTTGTCCTCTCGGGGAGTCATTACAGGCGAGAAGCCGAGGTCTTTCAACCTCTGCAAAAAGGCGGGATCTTCCAACAGATCCTTCATCTCCTCTTCTACAAGATCATCCTGAACCTTTGCATCTGTTCTGATGTCTTTAGTACTGACATAGTCCAGGAGACCTGTTTTGAGCTCATCAAGGCTTTTATATGAATTATCTCCCATAAGATAGGAGCTTGTTTCGATATCGCTTTTCATGGAAAGGAGCTTAGAATCATCAACTCTGAGAACAGGAACGGATTTAATCATTCCTGATGTAAGAGGTTTTCCCAGGCTGAGCTGCAGTTCTCTTAAACTGCTTCTGAGCTCACGGTCCTGATAAATCCTCATAAGATCCTGATTAAGACTATCCACACGGGCATAAAGCAGATCCATGGCGGCTGTTTCACTCTGGAGATATCCGACAAACTCAGGGGATGAGAGAACTCCATTCACCTCGCCATCTCCCAGTACACTCTCTGCCTGAAATTCATTGCTCTCCGGCAGATATTCCAGAGTGAAATAATCTTCATCACCCCTGCTCAGAATACCTGTGTAACCTACAGATTTCCTGTAGCTCAGATCAAGTTGTTTCAGTACTGTGATGAATGAACTGTCTTCCAAAAGAGCGCCGTAGCTTCTCAGGGTATCCTGACCACTGTTATGCTCATTAAGAAAGGCGACGGCCCCATAGGCTGCAAGTTCAAAGTTCCCCTGTTCAGGGACATCTGAGTCCTGAGATTCATCTTCAAGAGCCGATTCATCAAAAACCAGAGCCGGCAGATTTATATACTGTCTCACCTGGGCTGAATTCTGTTTGAGAATCTCCTGATTGCTGCGCAGTGAGGAGAGCTCCTCCTGTGTCATTTTTATCTGCTCTTCATAGCCCAGGGCCTGTTTTTTCCAGTTCCGCCCGGATATAAAGAATCCGAACATCACCGTTAGAATGAGGATGGATGGCAGAATATAGATCAGTAAAATACGTTTCATAGAATATGTGGGTGTTCTCCGCTTAGTTATTTAATTTGGCCTTCAGGCCATTCTTGCTTCTGCGGATTTAACCGTATTAAACAGAAGCATGGTAATTGTCATGGGACCGACTCCACCTGGAACGGGCGTGATAAAGGAGGCTTTTTCACTGGCTCCGGCAAAATCAACATCACCTGTGAGTCTATATCCCCTCTTCTTTGTACTGTCTTCAACACGGTTGACACCGACGTCAATGACAACGGCATCCTGCTTGATCATATCTCCGGTAATCATCTCCGGCCGGCCGGCGGCAGCAATCAGAATATCAGCTTCAAGAGTCTCTTTTTTCAGATCCTTTGTTCCTGTGTGACAGACAGTTACTGTGGCGTTCCCCCAGCTCTGTTTCTGAAACATCAGATTGGTGATGGGTTTACCTACAATATTACTTCGTCCTACAACAACGACTTTTTTCCCTTTAGTGGAAATCTCTGAGTATTCAAGAAGTTTCAGAATTCCATTGGGTGTACAGGGAATAAATGTATCCTGTTCAAGGATCATGCGTCCAATATTCATTGGATGGAAACCATCTACATCCTTTGAAGGATCGATAGATACAATAATTTTCTGCTCGTCAATATGAGAAGGAAGAGGCAGCTGTACCAGAATCCCGTCAATTGCATCATCAGCATTGAGTTTTCCGATCAGCTTTAAAAGGGTTTCTTCCGTTGTATCATCGGGTAACCTGATGTCTCTGGAATACATTCCAAGATCATGACAGCTCTTCTCCTTGGCTGTCACATATGAACGGCTTGCAGGATCATCACCAATAAGCACAACAGCCAAACCGGGTACAACACCGGATACTTTCATCTCTTTAACTCTTTCAGCCAGCTTCACTCTCAAACTCTGAGCCACCGCTTTTCCGTCAATTATAGTTGCCATAATAAAGATTTCCTCCTCATCGTAACCTCGTTGAAGCTTTGTTGTTACTATGATATTATCAAACAAATTTTGAAAATGAGGAACAAAATTGGATAGAAAGATACCCAGAATCTCATCCCCGTCCATTCTATTTATGCTGATATTTTTACTTTTTTCAATGCTTGCCTATGCAGAAGAGGCTCAGGAAGAGGAAAATCCTAAAGACAGCAGAATTGAATACCATACAATGGGTGACCAGGTCTTCGGAATTAATGCAGGATTATTCATCCCGCTTTTTATCAATAACCCGTCATTAAGCTGGGATGATTCAGATGCCTTTAACTCCACCAACCTTTCGTTGGGCGGCAATGGCTCCCTCTTTTACGGTGCCTATGTTAACAATAATATTATACTTGGTATGGAAGTGGGGGCGATGTTTGCGAGCAGCCCCAATAAGCATAACTTTTATATGATTCCAATCACCCTTAGAGGAACCTATGAGTTCCAGTTTCTGAACAATTTGATCTCTGTACCCGTCTACCTGGGTGCCGGTATCAATATGACCTCCTACCTGGACAGTTTTCATGTAGAGATGATTCTGAAACCCGGTATTGGTGCCTACTGGAATTATAGCTCAAACTGGTCCTTCGGTATGAATACAACTTACTGGTGGGTACCCCAGCTCTACAGTGATGGAGAGTACAACAGATTTGGAAACTTCATGGATGTGTCTCTCTCCGCTGTTTACCATTTTTAAGAGGATTTAATGAAAAAACTACTCTATATATCATTTCTAGTACTGCTTTTTGCTGCCTGTAAGGGTGATCCCATCTTCTATGCACTTGAGAATGAAGAGAAGATCGAAGACAGCAACAACTTTAAAAAAACAACTCCAGTAGGTAGTATCATTCTTTTTAATGATGCGGGACAGGACTACTATGTCACCCACGGAAAACAACTGTGGTACAGCATTGCCGGTTCTGTACAAAGTCCCTGGAATATCGTACCCAAGCCTGAAGGTTATGGTTCAACCTCCGTTGTTTCATCTATTGCCGTATATAACAGCAAAGTTTACGTCTCCCTTATTGATGAAGATAATAATTCAAAAACGGGTTTATATTATATTACAGAAGTAGATGGCACACTTATAAAAGTTCTTGAATATGAGAGAAGAACTGATGTAGATAATAACAATGATTATTACTTTTATACAATAAAACTTCTCCCCATTGAGGGAGGACTTTATATAGTCAGAACCAATCGTAAATGGAATACTCTGACCAGCGACAGTTCAACTGTTGTAGATACTGAGATTTTCTACTTCGATACTGTATTGGAAGAAGGTGTCACACTGGAATCGGGTACAGCTGTCTCACTCCCCGGTCTATCAGGAAGCCCCTATATTGTTAGAAATATGACAAGTACCGGAACTGATACCAATGAAATTTATATGACAGTCAATGAAGTTGGTAAAGGTGTAGATTATTATGCTTCGGGTAAACTTTTCGTAGCCGGCAGTTCTACTCCAGAATCCTTTACAGAGGAAAATCCCGGTGAAAGCAGCTCTTACAACAGTGTTTTTTACTCAGATATTCATGATATTCTCCTACTCTCTACAAGAGAAACCGGTAGGAATCACTCCATCCTCTACAAGCTCAACAACGGCGGAAGCTGGGGTGCTTGGCAGACAGGTCTTGAAGGTGATGATGATGTACAGTTCTCATCATTTGCGGATATCTCTGAGATGAGCGGTGTTGGTGATATTATACTTGTGGGAACAAGAGGCGATGTCATCGATAACAGTCAGACTTACTATAACGGAAAAGGCTATTATGAACTTAATCTTTCAGACAGATCAAATCCGCTTTTACAGTCAAACACATTCGCTCTGGATACCAACTACAACAGTACAGACCTGAAAAAAGCTACAATTATGAATTTTTTATATGACTCTGACAGGGACAAAGTCTATACATCAACAAGTTCTTACGGCTTGTGGTTGAACCAGATGAACGATGGCGACAGAAAATGGTATCAGGAATAAAGTAAAACAGATTTTAAATATAAAAACCGTCCTTCATGGGACGGTTTTTTTTTGCCTTATTAAGAATCATAATCCGTTGATAAAATCAAAGACTTCCTGCAGTCCGGGCTCCTTGTCCAGATACTGGTGGTTCTGCTCCTCTCTGGTCAGTCCCACAAGCTCATGACTCATATAGTGAATCCAAACCTGATCGTCCTCACTGTTAAGTTCAAACTTACGGCAGTAATAATCGGGCTGAATAGGCAGATGCTCCTTAAACTTCACATCCTTGTAATCATGAACAACAACCTTGATATCCTCTCTGGGGATGCCTTTCTCCAGGATCACCTCAACAAGATGATTCAATGTCTTTCCGGAATCAAAGATATCGTCAATAAACATTACCTTGTCTCCGTTTCTCAGGTGCTCGGGATTATAGGTCCAGCCGTCAATCATGACTCTGTCCTGTTTGTGAATATCAGAATAGGATCTGGCAACAACAGCAGCATAGAATACAGGCCTCTCTTCCCTTCTGACCATTTTAAAGAACTCACTGAACACATTACCCATATAGGCTCCTCCCCTCAGAGGAATATAGATAACATCAGGCACAAAGCCATCCATATAAACCTGGTAGGCCAGCTTCAGGGCGTTGTTCCTTATCTCGTCAAAGGGAGTAAAAAGTTTATTCATTGGGCATCTCTCTTATATTTTATTATTAAAGCAGCCTCAGGTTTCCCGTAGCTTCATTTTATCAGTATAAACAAGAATTAATAAAATTGCATATTTTTATCAATACAAAACAATGTATAATTTTCATCTATGAAAACAAAAATAAAACTGATTATCCTGATCCTTGGTTCCTTCTTTCTGACAAGCTGTATCGATATATTTCATGCTGTTTCACTTGATAAGGGTAATGCTAAGGTGACGGTACGTTATACCATCCAGAAAGGCATGCTTGAGACTATAGGTTCAATGTCCGGTGAAGCCACGGATTATTCTGAATTTACTGATATGGGTGATGAAATCTTTGGGGATTTCAACATTATTGAAGCTGAAATATTGACCATAAATACTTCCTACCACCTGGGAGCAGAAGTTATAATCAGAGGCAGGGTGAATGATCTGGTCTCTGAACTTGAGGAAAGCATGTTCCTTCCAATCAAAACTGATCTGGGATATGAGATATCAATTCCCAGTTTAAATGAAGGAGAAGAGAGTGACGAAATGGCTCTGGCATTTATGTCAGGATCTAATTACACCCTTCTTCTTGATCTTACCGGTGATTTGAAAAAAGTGAAAACAGCAAGACTCAAGCCCAGTTCAGAATCTGAAGATTTTAATGAGGCCGGAGAGATACTCGTCAATATCTATGGATCTTCCATGCTTGTGGAGATTCCAATTATTCTATTATTTATGGCTGAAGAGGATATTGTCATTGAGCTTCTCCAATAATACAGAATACTGGGATTTATATGATAATAGCGGATCTCTTCTCAATAAAATCCATAGAAGGGGAGATCCTGTATCTCCCGGTGATTGGATCTGACCTTCTGAAATCATTGAAATGTATAAAAAAAAGATCTTTATTGGCTATGGGAGCGATTATTTTAACAATATTTTAGGAATTTGATGTCAATAATAATTACAATGTAATGCAATGCTAAGGATAAATTTGAACTGATGATTATTGATGGAGATCTCAGGTTCAGTCATAAAATCAGAAAACATAAACTCCCCCCGGGAAAGAAGCTCATTGTTATGCTATGGCTCACAGAACCAGGAAAAAGGAAGTTGTTATGAAATCCCGCTTAATGACGCTCTTTATGCTGTTTTCTCAGCTGACAGTTCTTTTTTCCTATGATCTGATTATCTCGGTGACCGACCGTGATCTTGAAATTCCCCTGGAAGGGGCATTACTTCAGATCCCCGGTCTCGAAGGCAGCGTCTATACTGATTTTAATGGAAAGGGAAATATAGAGATTCCTGATGATATGCAGAGAATCGTCCTGACCATTGTTTATCCAGGCTATGACAGCCGGAGAATCACCCTCAGTCCCGACCAGAAATCTCTGGATGTTGAATTAATACTCAACGGTATCATAGAGGGAGAGGAACTTGTCGTAGAGAGAAAGATCATTGGAAAGAGTGATGAAGAAGTTGGCGTCTCTGTTGTCATGGATAAAGAGGAGATGGATACAACCGCCAATATCGGGATCGTAGAGGATGTGATGAGCACCATCAAGACACTTCCCGGTGTGGGCTATACTTCCAGCTGGAACGCAAGACCCTCAATCCGAGGTGGATATCCTGATGAAATGGCAGCCACCCTTGATGGATTTTATGTCACCTATCCCTTTCACTGGGGAGGAGCTTACTCCATCTTCAATCCCAATATGGTTGATTCGGCCAAGCTTTCCAACGGAGTTTATTCGGCACGTTACGGCAGGGCCATGTCCGGGCTCCTGGAGATTACGACCATCACACCGGACGAACCGGAACTGAGAATTGACGGAGCTCTATCAACTACCTCCACAGACCTCTTTATCCAGACACCCCTTGGTAGACAGGGGGGGCTCCTTGCGGGGGGTAAGATTACCTATCTTGATTCAATCAGACTCATTTACCCGGAAATGACAGAACAGATAACAACCCTCCCCTATATCAGGGATTTCTATACCAAAGTCTTCTATAAACCGGGAAGCTCAGTGGAGCTCTACATGAATGGATTTTATGGAAGTGACGGAGTGGGAATGGATACGGTAGCCGATCGCGAATCCTATTCCACAGACATTATGTTTGATTACAATTATACAAATGCCTTTCTCTCGGGGGGGATGGATTGGTCACCGGGAGAGAAGACTCATATAGAACTTCTAGGCGGATATAACTGGAATATTATGGATATGGAGTTTTATACCTCCAATTCAGGGACCATGTATTACAGTGATGAGTTTTTAGAAAAATACGGGGATCTATATGGACTCAGCTCTGGAGATGCCTACACAATAGACGGACTGGAAAATAGAGGGATCAGCGATACTGACAGCCGGCAGGCTCAAGCTAAATTAAACGGTGAATATCTCCTGGGAAATTCTCATATCATAGCCGCTGGGGCCGAAACAGTATTTTCAAAGACATCACAGTCCTCTGATTTTCAGCTCTGGGTCACAGATGACAGCGCTGGAAATCTAAGTCTCAAACAAATGGATATTAAGACTGATGTCGAGGACAATAAATCATTGAATACAGCCGGATTCCTTATCTGGGAGACGGGGAATGAACAATCCAGACTGAAAACTGAATTGGGAGTCAGATCCGAATTCTACTATATCTGGAACGATGATTTTAAAATGAATGCCCTTCCCCTGGTTAATCCAAGGGGAAATATGACTTATACAGCCCAGAAAGATGGCAGGTATTTTGATGAAATCAACCTCTCTCTGGGTTCCGGATTGTTTTCTTATATGCCTATGACAGCAGAGCTTCTTGAAGAAGAGTATGGTACATCAGATTGGGAGATGTCACCTGACAGAGCGCTTTTCAATGTTCTGGGGCTTGAATTTCTATGGAACGATATATGGAAATTTAAACTGGAAGGCTATTACAAGTACTACCTGAACCGCCTTGTTCTGAGCAGTGATGAAGCTGAGGGGGAAACCCGATACTACTACAATACAGATGGGAGTGGTCATGCAGCAGGATTCGATTTTATGCTGCAGAAAAAAATAAGCCGCAACTGGGACGGTTATCTTACGTATTCATTTATTTGGGCCCGCTTCCACAATCCATCAAATACAGGCAGTGAGAGTGAATCAATACAGCTTTCCGGCGGAGAGCCTATGGATGAGTGGTATTTTCCCTACTATCACAGATTCCATAATCTGAATCTGGTTCTGAACTGGCGATTCCAACCTGGATGGACCTTTTCGGTGATTGGCCAGCTGGCATCAGGAGCACCCCGTCAGGAAGTGGGAGATGTCACGACCTATCCTGTAGAATATGATGGTAGAGTGATTCAGCAGTACGGCAGGACAAGCAGCTATTCAGATACATTGAGAGATGGTATATCAGCCCCCGTGGATTTGAGAATTGCCTATGCTTACTATCCTGCTGATTCAAAAATCAAGTGGGAGTGGTATGTGGCTGTAGAAGACATTTTTGCCCAACTTTATCAGCCATCTGCCAATTCATCCTTTAATTCTGTCACCGGTGAAGAAAACACGGATACATCGGCAGATTTCAATGTTGGAATACCCATTCCCTCGTTCGGTTTGAAAGTAAGCTACTAAGGAAACAGATGATGAAATATAAGCAAAAAAAATTCTTTAGAGTTCTTCTGATCTGCCTTGTAATGAGTTCATGCACAACCGCAGAAGATGCCGAAAACTGGATCTATACGCAGGGAAAGAGATCACTGACATTGAGTGTGGATGATAAAAATCAGGCTGTCCTTACACTACCCTTTGACTATCAGGCTGAAGTTCATGGTGAGGCTTTCCTCGAGGACTCGGGTGAATGGATCTTCCATACGGATGAGCTGCATCTGTTTTACAACTGGTACAACGGCTGGACCGAGTCTGAAACAGCACTGCAGGGTATCCTTAAACTCAGGAGAACTGAGAAAACGAAGTGGCGGATAGAGATTGTGGAAATACCTCAGATACTATCAGTCAAGACAGCACAGATCCGTTTTAAAAGAGACAGAATCTATCATGACCGGGCAAGAGACATGGCAAACCGCCGACTGAACCGCGCCTTAGCTCTGGCTGAGATCATTCCCCTCTCAGAGGATGATTATATTTTTCAGGATAAAAAAAAGGGCTTTTACTCAAGGGACTACGTCAGTGATCTGGAATCCTTCCTATTTCCGGAAATCTACGGATTCAGTACAAACTTTCCGGAGCCTGAGAGTCCCTTGAGCAAAAAAGAACGTTATCTTAAAAATGAGGAACTGCAGTGGGATACAGTATATACAGAAAACTATTATCCTGAAGAATTTCAGGATATACGAAATACGGGGACACTTTTCAGAGATTATGAAGAAGCTTCGCAGCTTGTTCTCTTATGTTCCCGATGGAGATATCTTTGGAATGATTCTATTACGCAAATAGAGATACAGGAGCAATAAATGACCGAACAATGGAGTCTTATCCGCTTTTTTGAGATGGGAGGGGTTTTTATGTGGCCTCTCCTCGTTTTTTCGATACTGACTGTAGGATTCATTCTGGAGAGGGTACTGTACATCCTCATTCATGATTTAAAAACTGAGACCATAAGAAAAGACATTCTTGACTTCTCGGAGAAGGGAAAATTGACAGAAGCAGATGCCTATCTTGCACAGTTGAAGCCCAGAAATGTTTCGGGAAGAATACTGAAAGAGGTTCTCAAAAATGCCCCCTATGGTGAGCACCGAATGGAAAAGGCTGTGGAAGCAGAAGGTCAGGAGCAGATAAGAAAGCTTGAAAACGGGTTTAACTTCCTCTCGGCACTGGCCTCAATAGCTCCCCTTACAGGATTTCTGGGAACCGTATCGGGAATGATCGGTGCCTTCCGCTCTATTGCCGAGGCGACAGATGTAAATGCCCAACTGGTAGCAAACGGAATATACGAAGCCCTTTTAACCACGGTATTCGGTTTGATAATAGCCATTATTGCCCTTGTGGGTTATAACATCCTGGCTCACCGTGTGGATACTTTTGCTGCAGATATCACAAAAGCATCAAGTGATATTGTGGGAGCATTAACCATACAATCCGGAAAACTCTGACAGTGAAGCTTAAAAAGTTCTTTACCAGAAAAGCTGATGATCCCATGGCGGCTCTCAATGACCTCAGCTTTCTCCTGATCATCTATTTTCTTGTGATAGCTGGTTTTAACACCAACTTTGGATTCCTTTTAAACCTGCCTTCAACGGATAAGCCCCTTATCATCCAGAGGGAAGATCTATTAAAGGTATCTTTGGATGCCTCAGGAGCACTCTATTATGGAGAGCAGGTTCTGAATGGGGAAGACCTGGAAGTCCTGGTAACAGAAAATCTCAAATCACATCCCAACCTGACACTCTCTTTGAAGATTCATCCGGAGACTGAATACCAGAATTTTGTAAGCACCATTGAGCTGATACGAAAGTTAAAAGTTGAAAACTTCTCCTTCTCCACCATGAAAGAAGGAGTTCAGTCTGATTAAAATTGAAAGCCGGAGAAGAGCTCCCTCAGCCCCTCTATCCGCCATGTCGGATATTGGATTTCTCCTTCTCATATTCATAATGCTTATCTCACTTATTAATTACAGAAAAGAAGTCAAAATTGAGTACCCCGAGGCCAGTCAGATTGAGAGAACTGAAGCGGATCATCAGCTTGAAATCTGGATACAGCAGGACGGTGCAGTCTTGGTAGACGGACACAATGTATCGTCTACAGAACTTGAGAACATCATTGTTGATGCCTTCCTGGAACAGGCCGACACCAGAATCCATATTCTGGCCGACAGACGGACAGCTTATAAAGATGTGGAACATGTCATAAAGATCCTCCAGACACTGCAGCATCGCGTTGTCAGCTTTGTTGTTAAAGAGGATCTATGAAAGATAGACAGAACATCTTAAAAAAATTGGACTCTGCAAGGTTAATCCGCTTTTCAATATTTGCAGCGGTTGCTCTTATACACATTGCCTTTCTTCTGTATTTGAGATTCTCTCTTCCTGTAAGAGAGGAAGAGGAAATCAGGGATGCAGAGATAATAAAGCTTGTGGATATAATGGAATATATCCCACCCCCGCCACCCAGGATTGAACCCGAAAAAAAAGTGATTGTGGTAAACGAGCAGCCTGCTGCTTCAGAGATCATTATTGAAGTTGATGAAGAGATAGAACTTGTCAGCCAGGTGGTAGAGACTGTTGTCTACGTTGAGCCTATATACCTCCCTCAGCATAAAATATCAGTAATTCCCGTCATACCTTCAGATGAGGTACAGGGCAGAATTGTGTACCCTCCCATGGCCCATAGGCAGGGAATTGAAGGAATTGTGTATGCGGAACTCTATATTGACAGTACAGGCCTGATTAGAAAGGTTGTAATACTCAAAGACCCCGGTCATGGTTTTGCAGATGCAGCCATTCAGGCTCTGGAGGGAGTCAGATGTTCTCCAGCAGAATCAAACGGCACAAAAGTAGCAGTCCGCTACCGTTATCCCATACGTTTTATTTTAAAATAGGAAAGCTTAAATAAACAATAATAATTTTTATCTTATTTCAAATCAATTTCTTGACAGGCATTGATCTATGAACTATTATTTATCTTACACGATTGATCTTGCACGATCATTATGAGAGGAAAATAATTATGGATATATATGATGTTGTTGTTATCGGAGCAGGTTCCGGTGGTATTACCTCAGCCGTCACCGCTGCAGGTTTCGGGAAAAAAGTACTTCTAATAGATAAAAACAAACCGGGGGGAGAGTGTACCTGGTCCGGCTGTATTCCCAGTAAGGCCCTGATTCATGAAGCCAAAAAAGTTTTCACTGTCAGAAATGAAGTCAAAGAGTATTCCTATGACAGTAAAACTGCTCTGGACCATGTTCATGCAGTAAGAGATAAGATCTACTCTCATGAAACACCGGAAGCACTCTCTAGATCCGGAATAGAGTACCTTCAGGGAGAGGCCAGCTTTAAGGATTCCCGGACAGTACTGGTGGGAGACAGGGAAATAAAAGGTAAGAAATATATCATCTCCACAGGCTCATCCCCCTTTGTCCCTCCCATCGATGGACTGGATTCAGTCTCCTACCTCACAAATGAGAACATATTCGAACTGGAGAGACTTCCCGAAAGTCTTATCATCCTGGGGGGCGGAGCTATAGGAATTGAGATGGCTCAGGCTGTCAGCAGACTGGGTACTGAGGTTCAGATTGTTGAGATGATGCCTGTTCTAATCTTCAGGGAAGAGATGGAGTTCTCTCTCGCTATACAAAAATGTTTGGCAGAGGAAGGTGTGAAACTTCATCTTGGAGCCAAAGCCACTCAGGTTACCCGATCGGAAGATCAGATTGCCCTGCGCTATGAAAAAGATGGTACAGAGCAGACCATAAAGGCAGATTCTCTTCTTGTTGCAATCGGACGGAAACCCAATATGGATGGACTGGAACTGGATAAAGCGGGAATCAGATATAATAAGAAAGGTATAGAGGTCAACTCCCGTCTGCAGACCAGTCAGACAAAAATTTATGCCATAGGGGATGTTGCAGGTCCCTATCAGTTCTCCCACATGGCCAATGCCCAGGGTATTCTGGCTACACAGAATGCCATACTTCCTTTCAAGCGGAAAATAAACTATGACCATGTTGCATGGGTAACTTTTACAGAACCCGAAATTGCCCGGGCCGGGATGACCGAAGCGGAAGCAAGAGAATCTCACGGTGACTCCATTCGAATATATGACTACGATTTCAATCAGCTTGACCGTGCCATGACAGGAGGCCAAACCATAGAAAAAATGAAGGTTATCCTGAATAGAAAGGGCAAGATTCTGGGAATTTCGATTCTGGCGGACCGGGCTGGTGAGCTGATTGGAGAGGCACAGCTTTTAAAAACCAGAGGGATTAATTTTGCTAAAATGGGATCAGTAATCCATCCCTACCCCACTTACAGTGAAGTTTTCTCCAAAATTGGAAAAAGAGTTATGGTGGACAATATTCTAAACCACCCACTTGTTAAACTGTTCAGGAAGTAGGATCAGATATGAATGACAAAGCCCTCAGGCTGGATAATCAGATCTGTTTCCGCCTGTATAAATCGTCCCGAACAATGATCAGGTTATATCAGCCTATCCTGGAATCCCTGAACATTACATATCCCCAGTATGTGACTATGCTTGTGATGTGGGAAGAAGATGATATTGATTTTAAAGAACTGGGAAGACGGCTGGACTTGAAGACCGGAACTCTCACCCCGATTGTAAAGCGTCTGGAGATCCTTGGTTATCTGTATAGAGAAATGAATCCCGATGATAACAGACGGATTTGGGTGAAAATAACAGAGAAAGGCAGAGAGCTGAAGCATAATGCCATAAAAATTCCTGAGATTCTCCTGAATTATATAAATATGGATATGGAACAGTATCAGAAGTATGTATGTCTCTTAGATGAACTGGGAGAGATCCTTGAACAAGCAGAAATTAAACAGAAAGAAGAGGTTAAAAAATGAAATTATTACTGGTGATTCTAGCTCTGATTGCTCTTATGGCAATCGTAATGATGGTAAAAAATATTAAAACTCCCTCAAATCTGGGTGTAAACCAGGGAAAACTGGCTCCCATGCCTAAATCCCCTAATGCTGTATCCAGCCAAAGTGATGATCCTGAAAAAAAGGTCGCTCCAATCCCATTCAAGGGAGACTTGAATGAATCAAAAGAGAAAATTAAACAGGCCCTGAATGCCTATGGAAATATCAGAATTGTCAAAGAAGAGAATAACTATATCCATGCTGTAAACACCAGCACTAAAATGAAGTACAACGATGATCTGGAATTCTATTTTGATGAACAGGCGGCAGTTATTCATTTTCGTTCGGCTTCAAGGATTGGATATTCTGATATGGGAGTGAATAGAGAACGTTATGAGAGTTTAATAGAGCTGCTGAAATAAATAGATATCATGGAACAGTATACAGATCCTTAGAGAAAGGTATGAAGAAAAATATTGAAGTAAGAAAACTGACAAAAAGATTTGGAAATAAAATGATACTGGAAAGCATTGATATGGATATTCCCAAGGGAGAATTCCTTTCATTGCTTGGTCCATCGGGGGCGGGAAAAACAACTTTTTTGAAGATACTGGCCGGTATACTCGAAGCGGACAGCGGAACAGTAAGCTATCCTTCAGATATCAGGCAATCCCCTGTACTGGTCTTTCAGGATTATCAGCTATTCCCCTACATGTCTGTATACAACAACATTGCATTCGGATTGCAGGCCAGACATAAACCCCGGAAAGAAATTGAACGATTGGTGAAGGAGATCGCCGGCACTCTGGGGATTCTCAATCATCTAGACGCCTATCCGGGTCAACTGTCGGGCGGTGAAAAACAGCGCTGTGCCTTGGCGAGGGCTCTGGTACTCAATCCCCAGGTGATACTTCTGGATGAACCCTTTGCCAATCTGGACAAAAACCTGAAAAGTGATACAGCCCGGTTATTGAGGAGGATTCAGCAGGAATTCAACCTGACCCTCATTTCTGTGACCCATGATCAGGAAGAGGCCATGATGCTTTCCGATACCATTGCCCTACTGATGGAGGGGGAAGTGAAGGACTTCGGTGCGGCAGAACAGCTATACCGAAAACCCCGAACTCTGAAAGGGGCCCAATTCTTAGGAAAGGTAAACTGCATTCCCAGGGAGTGTTACGATTACTTTCAATTAGATGAAGAAAATAAGGTCTATTGCCGCCCCGAGGATTTGGATATAAGAGAAAATGCCAGGGGCAGCGCCATCGTGGAACAGCGATTCTTCAATGGAAGATTCTATAAATACATTATCAGAGTGAAAGATTCTCATCTGGAAGTATACTCATCAGAAGAAAATCTATCACCCGGGAATCCATTGGATATTGTTCTAAAAGAGTATTTCCAGTTCCCCGAAGACCAGGACAAATCAATATAAAAAATGAATGGGAACAAGTATGAAAAGCAAATATAAACTGTTGATGATTCTTTTTACAATTGTGACTACCTTCATTTTTTCTGAAGGTCAGACTGAGAAGATGGATGTGGATTGGACCCAGTCATCCTGGGAAGAGATAAGCTCGGCAGCAAGAGGTACGGAAGTAAATTTTTATATGTGGGGAGGAAGTGCCTCCATCAACAACTGGATAGACAACGTTGTTGCTCCAGCCTTAATGAAACAGCATCAACTGTCATTGAAAAGAATCCCCATGGACGCATCAGTCTTTATAAACCAGCTTCTCGCCGAAAAAGCCGTCCCCAGGAATCGGGGATCAATCGACTTGATTTGGATCAATGGAGAAAATTTCAGAAGGGCTAAAAATGAGGGGCTTTTATATGGATCATTTGCCTCGATCCTCCCCAATTTTGCTCTGGTCGATCCACAATCCGCAGCCTACGATTTCGGGACAGCCACCGAAGGCTTTGAGGCTCCTTACGGACGCGCTCAATTTGTCTTTGAGTATGATAGTGCCAGGGTGCAGTATCCTCCGCGGAACTTCCAGGAGCTTCTGGAATGGACCAGGAATAACCCCGGGCTTTTCACCTACCCCCAGCCTCCCGATTTCACGGGGAGCACCTTCCTCCGTCAGGCCCTATATGCCACTTCGGGAGGATATGAAACATTCTCAGAGGCTTTCGATAAAGAATCTTTTACAATAAAATCAGCTCCTCTCTGGGATTACCTGAATCAGATCAAACCCTATCTCTGGCAGGAAGGGAAAACATACCCCCCAGACAAGGCCAGGCTGGATGGATTATTCGAGCAGGGAGAAGTGGTTTTCAATATGACCTATACCCAGGCGGAAGCTTCAGGAAGAATTGCAGACGGCCGTTATCCCCGGACAATCCGCACACTCGTATTTGAAGAAGGCTCTATCTCAAACACCCACTTCACAAGCATACCCTGGAATGCACCCAATGCGGCAGGCGCTATGGTTCTGGCAAATTTCCTCCTGTCGCCGGAAATGCAATATTCAAAAAACATCCCCGGAAATTGGGGCGATTTCACCGTTTTGGATACCCCAAGACTCGGTGCAGAATGGCAATTGAAACTAAAAGATCTGGACCTCGGAATAGCCACGCTGTCTCTTGAAGAACTTGCAGCAGTCGCCGTACCGGAAATCAGTCCATCATATGTAGAAGCCATCGAAGAAGCCTGGTATAGGGAGGTTCTCAGATAGATGAAACGATTAGCCCTGGCCGCCCACCTGGCGCCGCTGCTCATTCCATTCGCCCTCTTTTTTATCTACAGCATGGTAATGACAGTAGCCCAGTCATTCGGTGTCGGGGCAGTATCCGACTACCAGGGAGATTTATTCCATGCATATGATTTGGTTTTAAAAGACCCCGCATTTTTAAGAAACGGGATATTCTCTCTTTGGATTTCCCTGGCGAGCAGTTTTGGTTCCGTCCTTTTTGGAAGCCTTCTGGCATGGCAGATACGAAAGCTTCCAAGCCGTCTGCACACCTTGGCTTCAGTGTATCGCATACCCATCATACTACCGCATATAACTGTGGCTTTTCTGATATTGTTCCTATTCTCAAATAGGGGCATGGTACCGATTCTGGCGTACCAGTTGATCTCACCGGAAGCTGCCGAGGCCTTTCCCGATCTGATTTACAGCTCCATGGGCTGGTCGATCATCCTGGCGTATTTATATAAGGAAGTCCCCTTTGTGGTGCTGATGGAGCTGGCGGTACTCAGGCAGATTCCCGAGGACAGATTGATTACTGCTCAGATGCTTGGAGCCGGTTCGTTCAGAACCTATTACAAAGTTGTATTGCCTGAATTGCGCCCTGTGATCAACACGGTTTTCATCATCCTCTTCCTCTACAGCCTTGGTGCCTTCGATATTCCTTTTATACTGGGGATGTCCAAACCCTCCATGCTGAGCATCAGGATTTATCGTCTGTACTTTGAATCAGATCTGGTGAACAGACCTTTAGTCATGGCCAGACTGACTCTGATGTTTCTTTTTTCCATAGGATTCATTTTTATCTATCTGAAAAGTGCAGGAAAACTTGATAAAAAGGCACGAAGAGTATGAAAAAGAATGTTTCATGGAAGAACCTCATAACACTTACCTTCCTCTTCTTTATATTTATTACACCACTTTTAGTCCTCTTAATCCTGGCCTTTTCCTCATCCTGGAGATATCCAGGTCCGGGACCTGAATCTTTCAGCCTCAGAGCCTTCAGCTATGTCTTTAGAGAAAGTCCCGGGTTTTTCAGCTCCGTATTAAGCAGTATGGCATACTCACTCACCACAACGGTGACCGCCGCAGTGATTTGCCTGCTTCCCGCAAGAGCCCTGGCACGAAATGACTTCCCCATGAAAGGCTTTATAGAGGGCTTGCTTCTCTCTCCCGTACTGCTGCCGGTCATGACTTTCAGCATGGGAATCCATATAATACTCCTCAGATGGGGACTTACAGGAACCTTTTCCGGTGTTGTGATAGTTCTGACCCTCTACAACTACCCCTACATGCTCAGAGCGCTGATAGTCGGCTATCAGCAAATTCCTCCTACCATGACCCAGACCGCGAGAAATCTGGGGGCTTCATGGTTCTACACCCTTATACGTGTTGAGCTGCCCATGCTGACACCGGCACTCTCTGCAGGAGGACCGATTCTCTTTCTGACGGCTTTCAGCGAATATTACCTTGTATTCCTCATCGGAGGAGGAGCCGTTCCCTCTTTATCGGGATACTTGTTTCCTTTTATATCCGGCTCGGATCATTCCATATCATCTCTTCTTGTACTTGTTTTTCTTACTGTGCCACTTCTCCTGTTTTTAGTGCAGGATATCATCGTTCAGAAACTATATAGAAAAAGAAATCTTTTATGATAAGGAACTTATGGACTGAGTCGAATAAGACGGCCGTCTTTTCCATCCTCCAGAAGCCATATTGCACCATCAGGACCTTCCTCAACCTCACGAATTCGTTTTCCCATATTAAAACGTTCAGCCTCTTCTACATGTTCTCCATTGATACTGATACGTATCAATGATTCTGACTTGAGTCCTCCGATAAAGGCATTTCCATACCACATAGGAAACATGGAACCGTAGTATATAATCAGCCCCGAAGGTGCAACGGTTGGTACCCAGTAGAGCTCAGGTGCATTGAATTCCGGACGTGTATTATGATCAGGAATGGGAACACCCGAGTATTGATCACCCCATGAAACAAGGGGCCAACCGTAATTATCTCCACCACTGGTCAGATTGAATTCATCACCATGTCTGGGGCCCATTTCATGTGTCCACAGCTGCCCCTGTGTATCAAATGCAATACCAAGAAGATTACGATGCCCTAGAGACCAGAAGGATTTTGCAAGTTCCCCCTTATCCTGAAAAGGATTGTCATCCGGCAATGTACCATCCTCATTTAACCTTATCACTTTACCAAGATTTCCAGTCCAGTTCTGTGCGGGAGTCTGTTTCTGTCGTTCCCCGGAAGTGATAAAAAGTTTTCCATCCGGACTGAATGCCAAACGGTGTGAGTAATGCCCGCTTCCGGAAACTTTAGGTGTTTGCCGCCAGATTATCTCAAGATTTTTCAATTCAGGTTTAAGCGATGCTGGATGGAATTGAGCCCGTGCCACTACGGCGCCCCTGTTACCTGAATCATCCTGCTCTACATAGGACAGATAAACCCAGTGGTTCTCTTCGTATCGGGGATGTAGAATAATATCTCCCAGGCCCCCCTGACCTCCGTAAGCTACCTTGGGTATCCCCATGACATTCTCAAGGCTTTGTTCATCAAATCGGACTAAAATCAGATTTCCTGCTTTTTCACTTATCAGGAGATTACCGTCGGGCAGAAAAGTCATTGCCCAGGGTTCATTGAATGTTCCAAAACTCTCGGCCATAAGCCTTGAGCCTGCATTTCCCTCAATAATGACCCTATTGCTTCCTGCATAAGTACTGCAGGAAAGGAGAATTAGAAAAAGTGGTATACAACTCTTGAAAGATATACTTTGCATAATACTCTCCAATCATGTTGGTCCATGACATTAATATTATAAGGCAATTACCTTTCCTATTATTATGTACAGATATTGTATCACAGTCACCTGACCACTTATCAAATACAGAAACTCCGGGGTCTGTCCCCACGATAGCTTTAGAAAAAAAAACCCCGCCTTTACTTAGACGGGGTTGTAATACGTTATTTTAACTATTTCTTTTTAATCTTGGGCGATTCCATCTCATGCCCTTCACGGATGAAGTTTACATAGAACTTGTCATTTCCTATGGCTGCAATGGCCTGATAGAACTCGGGGAGGTTTGAAATACTCTTGCCGTTTATGCCTGTGATGATATCACCGGACTGTAGACCTGCTACCTGCATAGTCGTTTTGGGGTAGACCTCTGCGATAAAGACACCCTGTGTTGTCTCTTCTATTTTCAGACGTTCTCTGAGACCTTCAACCAGGGGAAAGACTGACAGACCGGGCCAGGCTTCGGAGTTCATCTTTTTGACTTCCTCTTCTTCGGCTCTTTTCTTGATCTCAACGATTACTGAGATTTTTTGAGAGTCTCTGATAAGGACAAATTCGGCTCTGTCTCCGGGACGCATATCGCCGATCATACGGGTCAGGTGATTCTTGTCGGAAGCCTCTTCTCCATTGACTGAGAGAATGAAGTCTCCAGGGAGGATACCACCCTCTGCTGCAGGAGACTTACTGAAGACCTGGTAAACAAAGGCACCGATTTTCTCTTCATCAACAGCCATATCCTTAGAGACTTCATCAGAGAGGTCACCGATACTCACGCCGAGCCAACCGTACTGAACTTCTCCGTGCTCTATAAAATCATCTACTGTTCTTTTCACATTATTTATGGGGATACTGAAACCAAGGCCGATGCTTCCTCCTGTGGAGGTTGTGATCCAGGTGTTGATTCCAATAACTTCACCATTCATATTCACCAGGGGGCCGCCTGAGTTACCCTGGTTGATTGCTGCATCTGTCTGTATAAAGTCATTGATATTGCCGTCAGGACCGTTCTGGCGGCCCAGGGCGCTGATTATACCTGCTGATACAGATGACTTGTAGCCGAAAGGGCTGCCGATGGCCAATACCCAGTCACCTACATAGAGGGAGTCTGAATCGCCTAAGGTTGCCACGGGGAGCTTTTTCCTGCTTGTAAACTTTAAGAGAGCAAGATCCTTACGTTCGTCTGCCCCTACAAGTTCTGCCTCGTATTCATCACCATTATCCATTTTAATGGAGATTTCATCCGCCTTTCCGGCTACATGATTGTTGGTAACAACATAATACTCATTACCCTTCTGCTGCACGATAAAACCGGAGCCGAGACCCGGATTTCTGTACTCCTGCTCTACTCCTTCTTCACCTTCAGGGTTTCCGTTCCCCTGGGGATTACCAAAGAAAAAGTTCCAGGGGATGCCGTTATCTGACTGGGCCGTTCTGGTAGTTACTTCAACCACATCGATCTCCACTACCCAGGGGAGAGATTCGGCAGAAACCTTTCTGAAGGTATTCTGGAAATTCTCCATTGTTGTTGCTTCTTCCGCATTTGGAGCTGCATGTACCTGCTGTGACGGCTGCACAGAGGGGAGAAATGTATATAAGGTCAAGCAGAGTGCGAACCCTGCAATTGTACTGAAAAAGGCTACTGCCATTGTCTTGTATTTGCTGGACATTACTTATGTACTCCTATAATAGTTTGAATCTATCTAATAAACAAAACATAGAGAGAATTCATGGGGTTACATTTTTCTTACAAAGTTGTAAGAATTTCTGTTTTATCCTTGAGAATTACGATGGTATGCTCAAAATGAGCCGAAATGGAACGATCCACAGGTTTTACTGTCCAATCATCATCCAGGACATCCACATCTGGAGAACCGAGATTGATCATAGGCTCCAGAGCCAGAACCATACCGGGTTTCAGACGGGGATTCATACCCCTGGATGGATAGTTATTGGGAACCGAGGGCTCTTCATGAACATCCAGACCCACACCATGACCGCAGAAAGAGTCGACAATACCGTAACCGAAGGGCTCTATATAGCTTGTGACGGCCTTACCGATATCTTTGATTCTTCCACCTGCCACGGCAGCTTCTATTCCTTTGTACAGGGCTGCCTCAGTTCTCTCCAACAGTAACCTCACCTCTTCTGAGATCTTTCCTACGGGGTATGTGTAGGCACGGTCACTGAAATAGCCATCCAGATTGATACCAATATCGGCACCGAAGACATCTCCTTCTTTAAGGATCTCTTTTTTACTGGGGATACCATGTATGACTGTGTCATTGACAGAAGCACAGATAGAACCGGGAAATCCTCCATAATCCTTGAAGGCGGCAATTCCATTATTTTTTTTGATAAATTCCGCTGCGATGCGGTCAATATCCCAGGTGCTTGCACCAGGTACAATATGCTGTTCCAGCTCAACAAAGAGCTCAGCCAGCAGCTTACAGGACTTTCTGATCCCGTCAATCTGCTTCTCATTCTTCAATCTGATCATATTTCTTCGATCCTTAGATAGTTATTTTATTCTATTGAGTACAGTGCCTGCCCGGATGTTGTTTTCATCCAGTCTGATGGCATCTTCAAGAAGAGCGATGGCCTGTTCAAACTCTTCCTCTTCCGCCAGAAGAAGGGCCCGCTCATAATATATGCCCGAGAGATAGACATCCCGGCCGAAAATAGTATTTTCTGTTGATAAATCATCCGAAGCCTGTTTTAACAGTTCAGCGGCACTTTCTTTATCTCCCTTTACAGTAGCAAGGACGGCTTTATTATAGGTAAAAAGCCAGTCTTCCTTCGCAGAGTAAGCTATATCCATCTCTTTAACGGCAGTTTCCAGATCAAATTTAGTCAGGGCGATGACAGACTGATAAAAATGGTGCCAGTAGGGAAGCTCTTCATCTGGACTCTTATAGCGTTCCAGAACGATTATCATGCCTTCAAGATCCCCCACTCCGGACAGATACCAGAGAAGGAAACGGGTCACAACATCGTTGGACTCATCCTGATTAAATAGATCCCAGATCTCCGCCTGATACTGTACTGCAGATTTCTGTTCGGGAAAATAGCGGATCTTTAAGAGATGTGCCTCCGTAAGACGGGGATAAACCTTGATAAAAGACTCCAGCTCCTTTCGAACCTCAACGGGATAATCCATATGGTAGTAGAGAACATAGTCTTCCAGAAGTTCAATGGAATCGGGAAAGACCTGAATACCTTCTCTGAGCACTGCTCTGGCTTTATTTGAATAGCCGTCATCCAGGTAGATCCTGGCCATGTTTCTGAAATTCTTCCAGCTGCCGTTGGCCTTTATCATCATGGCTTTACCGTAATGCTGCAGAGCTTCCTGCTTGTCCCCCCGCTCATGGGCAAGGTCGGCGAGCTGCTGATGCACGGCATATCGCTGGGTATTGTTAATATCATCCAGTACAGACTGCGCCTTGAATGCGTCATAGGCCTGATCGATGTATCCCAGGTCGTAATAGAGGATGCCGCGGTGATAGGGGCTGATCCTGTTTCCGGGGATTCCTTCGGCAATGGATGCGGCCCTGTCATAATCTCCAGCTTCCAGACTCAGTAACGCTGCGTTATAGAGGAGTATGGGGTTATCCGCCCTGGTTCCCACAGAGTGGAAAAACTCAGGATCCTCCTGAAACTGGATTTTCTCTTTGATAAACTCCAGAGGAGACATCTCCTGAAGGTCATAGTTTCTGAATACATCATAGGATAAAAGAGATTCTGCAATAAGGCTGCTGTATTTATCACTTTGAATTGTATAGAGGGATGCTGCGGCCTTCTCATACTGTCCTGTCCATAAAAGACCTGCTGTATTGAGTGCCTCATGGTCTGCTCCGCCTTTCACAAAGCGTCTGGAGCGCTCTACAATACTCTGGTAATACCCAAAGTCATCCTGAGACAATGAAGCCTGATAGGCTCGCTTAAACAGACTGAACCACTGCTCCCTGCTTTTGGCATGACGTGCGGCCCGGTCCAGCTGTTCTTCCATATCTGAATATTTGCTCTGGCTGAGGAATTTATCCGATTGATTGAGATAAAATTGGAAGTAATCATCTGAGGGAAAAAAGAGCAGGAACAGTGAAATGACTATTCCCAGAAGAAACAGCACACCCGCATTTACAATCAGGCGGCGTTTATATCTGTCTTCAGGCGCTAGGCTGCTCATCAATCTTTTTCTTTATGTTGTCCAATATACCGTTAACAAAACGGTATGAGTCGTCTGTGCCGAATTCCTTGGTGATTTCGACGGCTTCATCGATAACAACCTTTGGTGGAATATCTTTCTGATACTTTAGAGCATAAATACTCATACGGAGTATCGCAAGACTTACTTTCTCCAACCTGTCAAAATCCCAGTTCTGAAGACTGCCTTTAATAAGTTCGTCGATCTCATCCAGATTATCGACAGCGCCCTTAATAAGAAAACTCGAAAAAATTTTTATATCGTCCGAAAGTTCTTCTTTGACCCAGGTATATTGAAAAAGATCTTCAAGTTGGGCGGCACTGATGTCATAACTGTATAAAGCCTGGAAGGCAAGAATTCTGGCCTTCCTTCTGTTGCCGATACCTTTCATATGTTTTATTCAATGTTCTCCGTAAACAGCTGTATTTCCGCATCATCGGACAGTTCTTTCACGACCTGCTCGGCTGCTGCCTGAAATGCCTGCTGCTGTTTCTGGTAGGATACCACATTTCCAATGTATTGGCGAACAGTTGTTGTCTCGACAGGTGAAATGGGATCGTCAAGACCGAGGAAACGTTTTTCGTTGTGCTGATTAACAATAACGATATGGAATCCCTGGTTGGATTCGATAACTTCGCTCATCTTGTGTACTTTCAGATCAAATACTGAGTTAAGAAAATCACGGCCGAAAATAGTGACATTCTGCTCGCTGCGGTCAATGAAATTTCCAATATCGCCGTCTCTTACAACAGAGCCTTTGTCATCGGAGTGTTCACGTACCATACTGACAAAGTCAACATCGCCCTTAATGATCTTCTGGTATACAGATTCAGCTTCTTTTTTCTGATCCTCTCTGCTGCCGGCACCCTGGCCTTTTGTAGCAAAAAAGATATGGCTGAACTTAATCATCTCAGGATTGAGAAACTTTTCTTCGTTCTGTGTATAGAAAAGTTCAATATCCTCTTTTGTAGCCATTGCTGTGGCTCTGATGAATTCCATTTTTTTCTCGCTCACATATTTCTCAAGAATCAGCTGATCCCTGATACTCTGAGCGTATGTGTCGTATTCCACACCAGCCTGGTCTTTGATAATCTGTCTGTACTGAGCTTCAGTAAGCTGCTGACCAACCTGCTGCATCATCTGATTCATACCGGCCTGAAGGACCTGCTGTTCAGTAACAGCGACATTGTCACGTTCTGCTGCCTGATATACCAACATCTGATTGATCAGAGTCTGGAGAACCTGCTCTTTCTCATCTTTCGAGAGAGCACGGCCGGACTGCTGCTCATAAAAACCTATATTCTGAGCCAGTTTTTTCTGAGAGATAACATCAGTTCTGGTAAGCTTTACAATTGCCACCGGTTTATCTACAAAGGAGTTCTGTGCAAACAGTCCTGCAGTAATCAGTAACATAAGTATTGCTAAAATTCTTTTTCTAAACATGAAACAAACCTCTAATGAATTGCGGAAAACGAAGTGTATTACTTTTCCACAGTATTTATCTTAATAACAACTTACTTGATGTGAAGTTTCTTTCCGATTAATTCCGCTTCTTCCGGAGTGCTGATTGTATCGGAGATTTTAAGAAACATACCTTCTTTTTCCATACTTTTCATGAGAAGGTGGAGGGATTTTTGAACAAACGGGCCGTTTTTTACAATAAATGCATAACATTTAGTGCCGGTAACCCTTCCGGCATTCTGCAGAAATACTGAAACTTTGTCAGATATTTTGCCGCTGAAGAATGAGCTCGAGATTGTACCGACAATAACATACTCATAAATAGTGAGTTTTGCATCGCTATCGGTTTCGGCATCAATTAAAGTAACCTGATGCCCCAGAGATTCAACTCCTCTGGACAAATAGGACGCAATTTTTTTGACTTTTTCAGATCCGTTCTTGAAGTAAAGCACTGCTACACGCATATGGAAGTCTCCCCTAAAAAGGTACGGAAATGGGAGAAGTTATTCTCCCATTCCGCTGAATCAGTTTTCAGGAATGACGAGGGCGTTGCCTTCGCTTCCTTCCTGTACATCAGCTTCCCACCAGTCGCCTGTGCTGTTTTCAACATTGGCCTTTCTGGCTTCACCGATTACGTCGCTGCTGTTAGGTGACTTGACTACAACTGCGACAAGCAGTGAGCTGACCATAAAGATGGTACCCAATATGGATGTCAATCTAACAAGACCATTGTTGGTAGCGCCGCCAAAAGGTGAACCGCTGGAGCCACCGAAAAGACCGCCCAGACCTTCGCCCTGATCGTCTTGAAGAAGAACCATCAGAATCAGCAGAGCGCTGACAATAACAAAGAGGATGATCAATAAAGTTCCAATTATACCCATTTTTATATATCTCCCGGAAAATAAACAAATCCTTTCCCCTAAAGGAAAGGACTTTTATTATGTGCCTGCTTTTAACAGACTCCATAAAATATCATACTCCATAAAGCCCTGCAAGGACTTATATGCAAGTTATTTATTGAAATTTACAAGTTCTGCGAAAGAATCAGCCTTTAAAGAAGCTCCGCCGATCAGTCCACCATCAATATTGTCCATTGACATCAGGTTTTTTACATTACCGGGATTCATGGAACCACCGTACTGAATAACCATTTTTTCTGCTGCTGCATCAGAGTACATGTCGGCAATTTTCTTTCTGCATGCTGCATGGATTGAATCTGCATCTTCGGGAGTTGCAGTTTTACCTGTTCCGATGGCCCATACAGGTTCGTAAGCAATCACTACCTTATCCAGTTCGGCTTCAGAAACACCGGCAAGACCTTTTTCCAACTGCTCGAAACATACTGCTTCGGCTTTTCCAGCTTCTCTTTCTTCAAGGAGCTCACCGATACAAAGTACGGGATCAACGCCATGGACCAGAGCCAGTTTTACTTTTTCGTTGATCATTTCGTTTGTTTCACCGTAAACGTGGCGTCTTTCGGAATGTCCTAGAAGAACCATCTCTACACCCAGGTCTTTGAGCATAAGTACAGAAGTTTCACCAGTGAAGGCACCGGATTCTGTTCCTGCCATGTTCTGAGCGGCTACGATGATATTGCTTCCCTTAACGGCTTCTACAACAGCAGGAATACATACGAAAGAAGGTGCTACCATTACTCTACAGTCAGCATCTTTTACTACGGAAACGATTTCCTTTGCCAAAGCTGATGCTTCGGAAGGAGTCTTGTTCATTTTCCAGTTTCCTGCGATCAGGTAATTTCTCATAATTAATCTCCTAAAGATATTTTTTCTTGTTTATTCAGCCTGCCCCGTTCAAATAAATAGACAGGGGCAATAGATATTATTTACGCAATGCGACTACACCTGGAAGGGCTTTTCCTTCCAGGTATTCCAGGGATGCTCCACCACCGGTGGATACATGGTCGATTTTATCGGCCAGTTTGAACTTGTTAACAGCCGCGACAGAGTCTCCTCCGCCCACAACAGTGGTTCCGGCACAGTTTGCAACAAATTCGGCAACTTCTGCTGTTCCCCTGGCAAACTTGTCAAACTCGAATACACCCATAGGTCCATTCCATACAACAGTTTTGGCTGATGCAATTCTGACTTTAATAGCTGCGATTGTCTTGGGTCCAATATCCATGGCCAGTTTTCCATCGGGAATATTAATTTCATCAATGGCTTCAGCATCTGCATTTTCATCAAATTTAGCTGCCACTACATGATCCATAGGAAGGATTACTTCAACACCGGCTTTTTCTGCATTTTCCAGGAAAGCCTTTGCAGTATCGATATAATCTTCTTCGAAGAGTGAGTTTCCGATTGTGTATCCCTGAACTTTCAAGAATGTGTATGCCATACCACCGCCGATAACGAAGGTGTTGCATTTATCAAGAAGGGAATCCAGAACTTCGATTTTAGAAGAAACCTTGGCACCACCGATGATGGCGACAAAGGGTTTTTCGGGAGCTTCAAGAACCTTATCGAAAAACAGACACTCTTTTTCCATAAGGAAACCGGCACAGGAAGGAAGATACTTTGTGATTCCTTCTGTAGAAGCATGTGCTCTATGAGCGGCACCAAAGGCATCGTTTACATAAACATCAGCCAGTTTAGCCAGCTGTGAGGCAAACTCGGGATCATTTTTCTTTTCGGCGTTGTGGTAACGTGTGTTTTCCAGAAGCAGAATTTCTCCGGGATTCATAGCTGCAACCATGGCTTCAACGTCACTGCCGATACAGTCAGAAGCAGTCTTTACTGTTACTCCTGTGATTTCAGCCAGGTGAGCTTCAAGCTGTTTCATGCTGAACTGGGGCTCTCTCTCTTCAGAGGGACGTCCAAGGTGACTCATAACAATCAGAGAAGTTCCTTCCTGCTCAAGAATATACTTGAGGGTAGGCAGGGCTCTCTGCATCCTGGTATCATCGGTGATTTTTCCCTCTTTCAGAGGAACATTGAAGTCTACACGGACAAGAACACGTTTGTTCTTCAGGTCCAGATCTTTAACTGTAACAACACTCATTCGGTACTCCTAATATATTCTTGATGGACCGCACCGGATGATGCCGCCTTTATTTAAAATTACTTATACAAGCTTCTGAGCTAAATCCACGACCCTGGTGGAATATCCCATCTCATTATCATACCAGGACAGAACCTTGAAGAATCCCTCTCCCATTTTCATGGTACATCCGGCATCAAAGATTGATGAATGGGGATTACCCTTGATATCCATTGAAACAATGGGATCTTCCGTATATTCCAGAATCCCTTCCAGAACACCCTCGGCAGCCTCCTTCATAGCCGCATTGAGCTCTTCAATACTACAGTCCTTTTCAAGCTGTACAGTCAGATCAACAATAGAACCTGTGGGTGTGGGAACTCTCATGGCACCACCGTTAAGCTTACCCTTAAGCTGGGGAATAACCTTGCCCACCGCTGTAGCCGCACCGGTAGAGGTGGGGATAATGTTCAGCCCCGCAGAACGGGAACGCCTGAGGTCGGGATGGGGAGTATCCAGAATAACCTGGTCATTGGTATAGGAATGAATAGTGGTCATCAGACCCTTTTCAATGCCGTAGAGATCATTTAATACCTTGGCTATTGGAGCCAGACAGTTTGTTGTACATGATGCATTAGAATATGCGTTGATTTCGGGGATGATTCTATCTTCATTCACACCCAGAACAACTGTTTCAATGTCGTCTTTGGCAGGAACAGTGAGAATAACCTTTTTAGCACCCGCTGCGATGTGGTCCATATAACCGCCCTCAGGACTGCTTGCCACCCGGAATATACCGGTGGATTCGATGGCTACATCAACACCCAGATCACTCCAGGGAAGTTCTGCAGGGTTTCTAATGGCGAAAATGGGGATTTCCTGACCGTCTACAACGATTTTATCATCAAGAGCTTTTACTTCTTTACTGTAGACACCGAAAGTGGAATCATATTTCAACAGGTGGGCAAGAGTCTTGGCGTCTGTCAGATCATTGATTCCGACAATCTCAATTCCTTCCCTCTCCATGGCTATTTTGAATACATTACGGCCGATGCGGCCAAATCCGTTGATTGCGATTTTCAAGGTTTTTGCCTCCTGAATTTGTTAAATTTTTACTGAATTCACTATAGACAAATCAGAGTGGCAGGTCAATAACTAGTAGAGCCTCAAAAGCTGAGATTTGAGCTCTTCATTCACCGGTGGCAATACTGTATCGGGGAGCTCCATCTCTTCTGTCAGAAGGTAGAGTTCATCCCCCGCATTGATCAGGTCAAAGGGAGAATTCCTGGAGACAGTTCCCAGTGAATATTCCTCCTGAAGATCATCCAGAACCACAGTACCCAGCAGATTGTCTGGAGTAAACTCCAGATAGGGAACCTCATCGGTCCAACGGCCTGTATCCTTTCTGAGGAGGATAAACTCACTCTCCTCTTCCAGGGCATCCATAGTTCCAAGATTAACCAGCACCTGATCTTCTTCAATTCCCATCAGATATCCTTTGACAGGCAAGGCATTGAGGATATCCCGGGCACTCTTGATCAAAACATCGCTAACCCGTCTGTTGCCTGAACGCAGCAGATGGAAGCGGAAAACTTCGCTGCCTGTTCTGGCCAGATGGATGGAGCAGCTCATTCTGATAGTCCTCTCGGTCTCTGTCATCTTGAGAATGATATAAAAATCACTGTTTCCCGAATGGCTCAGCCTGTAGGCCTCGGCGGGATCAGTGATAGTTTTTGTCATATTGATGTCGTAGTGAGGATCACTCATCATCTGGTCGGCAATAAAGCCTGTAAGAGCCTCTTCCATACCCCTATGAATCATGCTGCTGTTCTCTCTGTCAAAAAAAAGGGAGAGTGTTATGGGTGTATGGGAATGTGTCAGAGGACCATCCCAGGTATTCAGGAAAGATTCATCCTCAGTGCTCTCCAGCAGTTCCATTACCCTTAAAAAGCGTTCGTTATCGTAGCCTTCAAGCTTAAGGGCCGTCATCTCCTCACGGTAGCGGTTGGTATAAGCTAAAGAGTTCTGAATGGAAGCATAGAGCCACCAGCCGTCCAGATCCAGAGGAGAGAGGAGTCTGCCCAGTCTGTATTCGTCCATGGCCTTGTCGTACTGATAACTCTTCTGAAAATCTTTTGCCAGATTGAAGTGGTATTCCCCGGCTTTTATCCGTTCTTCATGTCCGATGGGATATTCATTTAAGAGTAGATATTCCATGGAGAGCCTGGACATCTCGTTCCCCGGATCGATGATATTGACTGTTCGAAAGCTTAAAAGAGCCTCTTCATAGCGGCCCAGGTCCATATAACTGCGTCCCAGCATATACCAGACAAGGGGATCTTCCTGTCGGCTGCGCACCGCTACAGTAAAAGCAGTGACGGCCTCTTCGTTTCTACCCATTCTGTTATAGATTGTCCCTAAAAGTATGGGAATAGTGTCGTTATCGGGCTCCAGAGCCCTCCATTTTATTGCCAGTGCTTCCGCCCTGCTCCACTCTTCACTTCTGTCATAATGACGGATGGCAAAGTCCAGAACGACAGGGTCCTGTGGATAGTGTTCAAGGGCGGAGTTCAGATAATAGAGGGAGCGTGTGCTGTCCCCTGAGTCTTCATGGAGTAATGAGAGTGATAAAAGAGCTCTTCTACTGTCAGGGTTAATGGTCAGGCTCCGTTCAAAGAGACCAGTACCTTCAGAGTAGTTACCCCTGAAAACTGCTATCTCGGCCTTACCGTAGGCGGCTTCCGCATTATTGGGTTCCATGGCCAATGCTTTCTGAAACTGGGACTCGGCATCTTCCATCCGGTTCATCCCCAGATAAATCCGACCGATCAGAGTCAGCAGGTCTACCCTGCTGTCGGCACCTTTCAGGGCTGCTTCTGCATGGTACAGGGCTTCGGCATATTCCTGAAGGAGGAAATAGGCTTCCGCCATCCCCTTACGGGCATCCACATAGGCAGAATTTACAGCCAGTGCCTTTTTAAACAGATCCAGGGAGGAATAATAGTCTCCCGATCGTAAGGCGTGGCGTCCATCCTCATAGAGTTCCAGAGGAGACTGCTGTGCCGTCAGAAGAAAAACTGAGAAGAAAAACACAGCTGTCAGTAAATATCTTTTATTTTTCTGCATCATCCCTGAACATTATTTTAACAGTTTTTATTTTGTGACCATCCATACTCTGAATTATGAAGTCCAGATTACTGTAGCTTACTTTTTCGAATCTTACGGGTATCTTACCGAACAGGTCAAATACAAATCCGCCGAAGGTATCGAATTTTTCTTCGGGAAGCTTGAAATTCAGCTTCTCGTTGAGATCTTCAATATTGAGTCTGGCGTCGCAGAGGTAGGTTCCGTCTCCAATCTCCAGAAGATCATCATCCTCATTGTCAAACTCATCCTGTATGTCTCCTACTATCTCTTCAATAATATCTTCCATACAGACAATACCAGAAACACCACCATACTCGTCTACAACAATGGCGATATGAACTCTTCTGTGTTTGAATTCCTTCAAAAGAGCGTCGAGCTTCATGCTCTCCGGGACAAAATAGGCTTTTCTCATCAGCTCGCGGATAACAATACTCTTCTTTCTGACAAGAAGGCTCAAAAGATCTTTTACATAGAGAACACCCACAACATTGTCGATGGTATCTTCATAAACAGGAAAGCGGGAGTGTCCCGACTCCATGAGGATGTCATAGAGTTCCTCTTCCTCAATATCGGCAGGTATAAAAACTACATCGATACGGGGAATAATAACTTCCTTGATTTTTGTATCTGAAAGCTCCACGACTCCTTTGATCATACCTTTTTCAACCACATTAAGGTCGGTAAGGGCTTCATGATTCACGATGGAGGAGCGATTATCTTTTTTCTTAAACAGAGATTTGAATGTTCTCACCTAAAAAACCTTGAACTCCGCTGTCTTTTCCAGAAGATTCTCCTGGTACTGCAGCATTTTCTCTTCAGGTTCTCTTGTCTCATGGGTCATGCCCTTGAGGTGTAGTATTCCATGAATGGTAACACGTTTGAGTTCTTCCTCCAGGGGAACAGAGTAAAGCTCTGCATTACGCTCGAGGGTATCCATGGAGACTATAATATCTCCAGCGCTCAGCTGCTGACCCGGAAAGCTCATAATCTCGTCTCCCTCATTCTGACAGAATGAGAGAACATCTGTTGCTTCATCTTTATCCCTGTAGGTAGCGTTTAATTCTTTTATATAAGCATCATGACAGAGAGTCAATGAAATTTCCCATTCTGTCAGATCCTCGAGGGTCAGTACGGCCTGAACAAATGCACTGTAATTTTCCAGCCAGCCCGGTTCCTCTTCCAGACGCGATATTATATCAATTTCTGTCATTCTATTTCCTTTCTTCCCTGTCTGGATACTCTATTCTAGTATGATAATGCCCTGTCAGTACATGAACAAATGAAGATTTCACTGTTTCCAGTTCCTGCAGAGTCATTCCGCACTCGTTCAGCTCACCGTCTTTAAATCTGACCATGATCAGATCCCAGAGATATTTCTCCAGTTTGTTTACAGTAGGTTTCTGCATACTGCGGGTTGCGGCCTCAGCCATATCCGCCAGCATAACAACCGCCGCCTCCTTGCTCTGAGGACGGGGGCCGCTGTGGGAATAAGCCTCAAGGGGTACATTCTCAACCCCTTTCTCTTTCACCGCCTGCTGGTAAAAATACTCAATGACACTGGTACCGTGATGCTGGGCGATAATGTCGATGACTCCCTCAGGAAGGTTCAAGTTCCGGGCCATCTCAATACCGATTTTAACATGAGATTTGATGACTGCAACCGATAAAGTTGTTTTCATATCATCATGTTTATTATATTCCTTCTGATTTTCACTGAAATACTTGGCCTGATCGATCTTACCTATATCGTGATAGTAAGCACCAACCCTTGCCAGAAGCGCATTGGCACCGATATTCCGGCAGCCCGTCTCGGCCATATTGGCTACGTTAACGGAGTGGGAATAGGTTCCCGGTGCCAGAGCCAGCATTCTCTTGATAATGGGTGCATTCAGATCTGACAGCTCCTGCAGCCGAAATGTGGTACAGGGATTAAGAATATGTTCAAAAAGAGGAAGAATTGTAAGAGATAAGAATCCACTTAAGATTCCATTGATACCGGCCAATACAACTGCAAAAAGCATTACTTTCAATGAGAGAGGCAGAACCATCATCATCAGCATGGCCAGAGCCATCTGTGACAGCGCAAGAAATACGCCGCCCTTGATCAGGTCTATTCTCTTTTCGGCTCCCTCAATCACAAGACAGGAGGCCAGACCGCTGAAAAGGGTCATATACATAGCCTGTGAATTAAAATTCAATACAAAAAAAACAAAAACCGACTGCACCATGGCAAAAACGATAGTCTCCCTCCTGTTACGCAACAGAGAGAGAAGTATACAGACCAGTCCGGTGGGCATAAAAAGAACCGCGGGAACGCCTCCTGGTACCGAAAGAAAACGGAAGATCAGAAGGGTCGACACCAGATGAAACCAGGAGAGGGAAAACAGAAGATTAGGATTCACAAGAAGCCCTGCAGTCCCCGGAAAGGCGATAAGCAGCACTAGAAGGAAAACAAACACCAGAAATGTATAGAAAAAGGGCGCTACCAGGTTCTGAAGACTGAAACGTCCCTTCAAATCCAGATAGGCATTGAGCTTTTCCATCTCGAATGCTGTCATCACGGTGTCTTTAGAAAGGAGTTTATCTCCCGAATCCAGATGAATCCATACAGGGGTCATAGTTTTCATGACCTCCTGCTGCTTCAGATCTGTCAGATCAGCAGAGAAAAAACAGTTGGGTTCCAGAAAGTAGTAGACAATCATCTCGATAAACTTGGCCTCACCGCTTGAGAACTCAAACTTGTCGAGTCGTGAACGGGCTTTTTCCTGCCAGTTATCGATAAGAATACTGTTCTCCACCATCTGTGTTGACTTTTCACCGGAATCTGAGTGGACAATATCGATTAAACCGGTTGCCCCTGAGCGGCTCTCATTGAGATGACTGATAAGACCACCTGTAAGGATTTCCTCAATGACAGCTCTGGCTCCGTTTAGCATCAGGTTAACCCTGACTGGATCTATATTCTGAAGATGATTCAGATACTGGATACCGGGATAATGGCTCTCCATGGACTCCAGGATTGCCCTGTAGTTCCCTTCATCCTCATCAATTTTGGTCAGCTTGCTGTAAAATTCGTCATAACTGCTCAAAATCCGCAGAGAGATATCATCTTTAACGACATAAACCGGCAGGATAAGTTCCATTGCCAGCTTCATCTTTTTCTCACTGGCTTCCTGATTTATAAATGTCAGTGATTTACTGAGAAGAACTTCCTCTTCCACAACGTCTCCAACCTTGTAGCCGTAAAAGGTCTCTCTTAAAAAGATCTTGTCAAACTGGGTCAGGAGTAAAATTGTGACAACAAATAAACTGTAAAATAAGATAAGCCGTCTGCGATTGACGGTTTTGTTGTCTTTGAGTAAGGGATGTTCGAGAAAATTAACTCGTATGTTCCTGTTCATAAGCCTCTAATATTTTTGATACGAGATGATGCCTTACGACATCTCCCCGCTTGAATGATGAAAAGCCTATACCTTCCACATCCTTAAGCAGTCGCTCTGCCTCAAGCAGACCGGATTTTTCTTTATTAGGAAGATCTATCTGTGTCAGATCTCCCGTAATAATAGCACGGGAGCCCACACCCATCCGGGTGAGAAACATTTTCATCTGTTCCCGTGTAGTATTCTGTGCTTCATCAAGCACTATAATACAATTTTTCAAACTTCGCCCCCTCATATAGGCAAGGGGGGATATTTCATAAAGGTTCATCTCCTGCATTTTTTGAAAAGCCGATGCGGTCAAAAGTTCTTCCATGGCGTCAAACAGAGGTTTGAGGTAGGGATCTAGCTTCTGAGTCAGATCTCCGGGAAGAAAGCCAAGACTCTCTCCTGCTTCTACTACAGGACGTGAAAGAATCAGTTTTCTATAACGTCTGTTAAGAATTTCATTCAGGGCAAAAGCGACTGCAAGAAAAGTCTTTCCCGTACCTGCAGGTCCGATACCAAAACTGAGATCGTGAGACTGCATCTGAGAAAGATAACGTGCCTGATTAAGATTTCTGGCTCTGATTCTACCGCTGCCTCCGGGTATATTCAGCTCATTTTCCAGAAAATCCATGCTTCCCATACTGCTCTGTTCATCACCATAAGCCTGAAACAGAGTATCTATCATATAGGCATCAGGAATACGGTTTCTTTTTACAGAAAAAAGAAGGTCATTGAGAATAGATTCAAATATGTGGTATATTTTCCCGTTATCTGATGAAAGATGAATCTCGTTACCCCGGGTATAAATCTTAGATCCGAGCAGGCTTTCAAGCTGCTTCAGGTTGCGGTCATTTGCGCCGCAGACTTTCCCAAGAGTATCCGGATCTTCAATGACGATCATTTCTGTTTTTATCAATTAGAATCCTTAATAGCGAACATTCTAACGCCTGAACACAGCCATAGTCAAGAACTTGATGCCATCAGCGATTATCCACGGTCCAGTCTTCACCCTTTCTCTGTACCAGTGATTTGATCTGGGGTATGGGATTCCAGACCACAGCAATAGAAAATTCAGAGTACCAATCATAGGATTTATCCTCCAGTTTGGGAGAACCTGAATAGAGGAAAGTCAAGTCCCAGTCTCTCAGATGATGAACAAGTTCAAGATTGATGCTGTCCAAATTGAAGTTAGAGTCATAACGGTCCTGCTGATCCTTACTGAAGAAGTTCAGGGACTTAAACATATCTTCCCAAAAGCTGTAGTTCTCATCTATTCCCAGTTTGTTCCTGTACTGTTCAAAGTAGAGATACATATTCTTGTTTTTTGAACTCATTGTGAATTTAAAATCAAGAAATTCATGGATATGGTAATTGAATCCCCAGCCTAAACTGAGTGAATTATCATTGAACTGCTGTAGATTGGTGGTCCATCCAATATCCAGATTGGTGGTGAAGCGCATCCTTTTTTTCCAGAAAGTCCAGTCTGTTAGATCATACTTATACCCCGCACTGAGCTTGGAGGGAATGAAGGCATCATCACCGGCAATCCAGCTGTGATTTTCCTTGTCCCAGGTATAGGGAGTTGTATACTCGTGGGTGTAACTTGAGTACAGACCGAAGACTGAGACAGATGAGATACTTTTTGTAAGTTCCTTCTCTTCGATATCGTACTCAAGAGACTGATTAATTGAAATTTTATCCATAGGTTTATAGGAAGAAGTAAAGATAAAGGGCTGAAATGTCCAGACTTCTCCATCCCAGTCCGGATTATCCTCTTGTTTCTCTTCTCTGATAGATGTCTGGCTTACGGAAGTTCTCCATTTGAACACATCATATCCCAGGGTATTTGTATAGGTCTCCCTCCGGTCCAGGGGGGGCAGATTGAAATTGGAATCGCTGGAAGCGAAGATATAATTCCCGGTATATTTCAGAATGGCACCGACTTTATGCTGATTGATGGTATCTTCATCCCATTCAGCCCATACCTCGTCATAAACAGGGTCTCCCCCTTCTTCATAGGACTCAAAAGTTTTTTTATAGAGCTGATTATCCAGATTATATGTGAAATTGCTTGCCCCGAATACCTTGTTGAACTTTAATGGATAGACCGTTGACTTGAAGGTGTTATTCCAGTCGATGGACCTGGCCCGGTAGTCGCTCAATTTCTGGTCATAATCCACATCACTGTCATCCAGACCGAATACCTTAAGATGATTCCTGTAGTTATTTGTATAGGAGTTGTTGTTCACCAGCTGAATACGGCTATCCAAAAAATTGTTATCTATAACAGTGGTAAGTCTATTGTTGTTCAGAAAATAGGACTCTTCCATCTTAAAGTTGATATGACCAGGCTCTGTCCACTCCGCGTGGTCTGTAAATCCTTCAATATTGAAATCCGTCTTAAAATTATAACTGAAGCTTCCGCTGTAAAACTGGGGTATGGTGCTGGTAAAAAGAGCAGACCAGGGAACAGCCGGGAGAAGGCCCCTCTCCTCTTCGCCGCTGCTCTCTTCATCTCCGTCCTCATTCTGATCCCAGGGAGGAGAGAGGGTCTCACGCTCTTCATCCTCTTCTTCATCTGTAACATCACGATTCCAGCCCCAGCCCTCTTTACTTGAATAGGAAACCGGTTTACCCGAAAGAGTGATTGAACCATAGGGTAAGTTCAGTTTTTCAGGATAGAAAAAGACCCGAGAAGGAGATAGTTCACTCTCAACCGCCTCATTATCTCTTCGATTCCACTCCATATTCATCCTCACAGGAGAAATAGCGATGGAATCAACAAAAGGTTTCATAAACTCAGGCTGAAAGGTTCTTGAATAGGAGATAACCCAGTCCATGTCAGTTACTGTCTCGGGGATTCTGTCTTCACTGTCATCCGCGGTGAGAATATTGTTCAGCCAGTCAAAGTTCTCTTCTCGATCCAGAAAATCTTCATTAAAATAGGGGTCCGAGTAAAAGCTTAAATCTCCGCTGAAATCTCCCGCTGTAAATGTCAGGTCACTTCCCCAGCGGAAAGGCAGGTCAGTATCACCAATGATGGTGCTGTTCCACTCAGGCTCATAATTACCTGAGTCATCTTCAAAATAGATGTTTTCATTACCGTCTATATTACGGCTGACCCCTAATCCGCTGTTAAAATCCACCTTTTTAAGCAGACCATGATTTGCAAAACTACCGCTCAGGCCGGTAAAAGCCCCCAGCTTGCCATACCAGTCGGCCATAAACTTAAGATAGTCTTCATTGACGGGATCTTTAGACAGATTCTCTTCCTTGAATAAATACAGCCCTTCCCTCACCAGGATATAATTGTCGGAACTACCTCCTAAATTGAAAAAAGAGGAGTCATCATCATCAGACTTAACCTTCTGACCCATAAGATAAGTTGTAGTCTGCAGGAATGTTCCTTTACGGGTCTTCTGTCCAATCACCGGGTTAAAAATCAGCTCGTTACCAGGTTTAAAATAGAAGGGAATATACAGAAGCGGTACGTGTCCCACATAGAGAACTCCGCTGAGGATTCCCCACTCCTGGGGCCCCAAAAGCCACAGTTTTTTTGCCTTCAGATGAAAATCCGGATCTTCCCGGTCCTGAGTCTTGATCAGGCCGTCATCCAGAATAAAGATACCGCCCTTCCCTGATTTTTTTAATATGTTTCCATTGAAATAGAAGGTCTGGCTCTCGCCTTCCACTTCCTCATCCCTCAAGGATGTTCCCTTGAAGATAAGTCCGCTCCATGAACTCACCGAAAAGTCCAGACTGTCGCCGTAGAAAATATCCTTTGAATCAGAACTGATAAGAGTATATTCCAGATTACCCCGGGCAGTAATAACCTGCTCAGTCTGGTTAAAGATAAGCTCTTCTGCCTTGATTATATGTGTACGGGGGTTTGAGCCGCTCTCGACCATCTCCACTTCCACATCACCCTTGAGTACGATCATCTGCTGATCATTTTCCTCGACAGTAAAGTAGTCGGTATTATAAGCAGATTTGACTGTAATGATTGAGACATTGGAATCTTCAGATCGTTTCTTTGAGGGGCTCAGACTGTAGTGTTGGAAAAGGGATTTTTTGAGGGAGGCTGAATCACCGCCGTCACTCAGATCCAGGCTGCGACACCAGGCCACAAGTTCGTAGTATGAGGCTGTTTCGATGTCTTTGATCATCGTCTTTTCATAGAGGCTGAGTTCAGGTTGAGCCTCAGGTTGAGCCTCAGGTTGAGCCTCAGGTTGAGCCTCAGGTTCGCCCTCGGCTTCAGACAAAGGGGCGTCTTCCCCGATCTCCTGAGAGAACACCGGTGTCAGGAGATAAAAGAGGAGTAGAAATGCTGCAGTTCTCTGATATTTTTTCATGCTCAGGGGAGAAGTTCTTTCAAAAACCTTCCTGTATATGATTTCTTACAGCGGGCAACTTCCTCAGGTGTGCCGGCGGCAACAAGATGACCTCCCTTATCCCCTCCTTCGGGCCCCAGATCAATAACATGGTCCGAGACTTTTATAACATCAAGATTATGTTCAATCATGCAGATTGTATTTTTTTTCTCAACCAGGGTCTGTAAAACATCCAGCAGCTGCTTAACATCTGCAAAATGAAGACCTGTTGTGGGCTCGTCTATGATATAGAAGGTCTTTCCTGTCTGTCGCTTTGAGAGCTCCAGAGACAGTTTAACACGCTGGGCTTCTCCACCCGAAAGAGTCAGAGCAGACTGTCCCAGTTTTATGTATCCCAGTCCTACTGACAGCAGGGTTCTGCACTTATGTGCGATGGTTGGAATGGGAGAGAAAAATTCAACCGCTTCATCGATGGGCATATCCAGTACATCATGAATATTTTTTCCCTTATAGCGTATTTCCAGGGTTTCCCTGTTGAATCTCTTACCCTTGCAAACATCACAGGTGACATATACATCAGGGAGAAAGTGCATTTCAATTTTCTGTGTACCCGCACCCTGACAGTTCTCACAGCGTCCACCCTTCACATTGAAGGAGAAACGGCCCGGCTTATATCCTCTTGCCTTGGAATCGGGTAGTGAGGAGAATAGATCCCTGATGGGTGTAAACAATCCTATATAGGTGGCCGGGTTTGAACGGGGAGTCCGGCCGATGGCACTCTGATCTATACAGATGACCTTATCAATCTCATCCATCCCTTCAATACTTGTACACTCACCTACTCTCTTTTTAGATTTGTTGAGATGGTTACTCAGACCGGGATACAAAATATCCGTAAGGAATGTGGATTTACCGGAACCTGAAACACCTGTGATAACTGTCATGGTTCCAAGAGGAATGCTGAGATCCAGGTTTTTCAGGTTATGTTCGGTACAGCCTTTGACATGGATAAATTTACCTGTACCTTTGCGGCGCTCTCCGGGTGCATCAATGGTGATTGCTCCGCTCAAAAAAAGGCCTGTCGGGCTGTTCGGGTTTTTCATAATCTCTTCCACGGTTCCCTCGGCGACTATCCGCCCACCGTGGATTCCAGCTCCGGGACCGATATCTACAATATAGTCGGCGGTCTTCAGGGTCTGCTCATCATGCTCGACAACGATCAGAGTATTTCCGATATCCCGCAGATGTTTGAGAGTATTGATAAGGCGTTCATTGTCCCTCTGATGAAGTCCGATTGTGGGTTCATCCAGAATATAGAGAACACCAACCAGTGAAGATCCGATCTGAGTAGCCAGGCGTATTCTCTGAGCTTCACCTCCAGACAGGGTGGCGGCTTCACGATGAAGGGTCAGATACTCGAGTCCAACGCTTTCGAGAAAGCTCAGACGATCCTTGATCTCTTTCATGATCTGCTTTGCGATATGGGTCTCGGTCTCGTTGAGTTTCAGATTTTTAAAAAATGAACTACAGTCCTTGATGGAAAGATTAGTAAGCTCATGGATATTCTTTTTATGGACAAGAACATGAAGAGCTTCACTTTTAAGCCTTTTACCACCACAGCTGTGGCAGGTTTTTTTTTCCATATACTCTTCGATCCAGGTTTTCATTGAATCGGAACTGCTCTCTCTATACCGGCGTTTCAGGTCATCAATAATTCCCTTGTACTGGGATTTATATTCAAAACGGCCGGTTCCTTCTTTATTTTCATAAAGCACTTCCATGGGATCATCCGAACCATAGAGCATAATATCAAGGATTTTGGGCTCCAGATCCTCCAGGGGAGTATCCAGTGAAAAATCGTAGAACTTTGCCATGGCTTCAAACCAGCTGCGATGCCAGTTTGCCTTGGGATTATAAGGAGCCACTCCGTGTTTATTGAACGAGAGGCTCAGGTCGGGAAATATCTTGTCTCTGGAGAATTCAAGAGTCTGTCCCAGACCGGAACAGTCTGGACAGGCTCCGAAGGGGTTATTGAAACTGAAGAGTCTGGGCTGCAGTTCAGGCATACTGAATCCACAGCTGGGACAGGAGTTTTTCTCAGAAAAGAACTGTTCTGTTTCTTCCCCTTTGTCCTGTATTATCACCTGTCCTTCAGACAGAGTAAGGGCCGTCTCAATAGACTGAGTCAGGCGTGAGATAGTCTCGTCACTCAGCTTCACCCTGTCTACAACAACTTCAATGGAGTGTTTCTTATTCTTTTCCAGTTTTATTTCATCTTCCAGGGATAGGATTTCCCCATCCACTCTGACGCGGACAAAACCGGATTTCAATGCATCTTCAAAGATCTTTTTATGCTCGCCCTTTTTACCCCTGACCAGAGGGGAGAGAATAACAAGCTTACAACCCTCCTCCTTGGAGCGGACGGCATCGATGATCTGATCTACAGACTGCTCTTTGATCTCCACACCGCATTCAGGACAGTAAGGAACTCCCACCCTTGCGAAAAGAAGTCTGAGATAGTCATATATTTCGGTAATGGTTCCCACCGTTGACCGGGGGTTCTTATGGGTTGTTTTCTGTTCTATGGAAATGGCAGGAGAGAGTCCCTCGATGTAATCCACATCGGGTTTTTCCATTCTGCCTAAAAACTGACGGGCATATGCCGACAGAGATTCCACATAGCGTCTCTGTCCTTCGGCAAATATTGTATCAAACGCAAGAGACGATTTACCACTTCCGCTAAGCCCCGAAATGACAATAAAACTGTCCCTGGGGAGTTCCAGGTTTATATTTTTAAGGTTGTGTTCCCTGGCACCTTTAATTATCAGATTCTTCATGAAGGTACTATACTCCTGTTCAGTACTTTAAGTAAGGGGTTTCCATTTCCGGATTGTCAAGTTTACCCTCCGCAAGTTTCTTCCAGGAACTTTGATTCCGGCTCATGTCGAGAATGGCCCACAGCTTGTCAGCGGATTCCCCGAAACCCTCTCTATAGAGAGCCTCAGCTAGAAAGTACATCGAACTATAGAGAGCATCCATATCCAGAAAGCTCTGATTATGGTACTCAATCTTCAACAGTGTATAGGCAGATGGAGTCATTGAAAAGTGCGGATAGCGATTTTTGATTATAGTCTCGGCCTTTTTTATATCGTCCTCGATACTGATGGGCTCCAGACTCTTGAAATCTCTTGTAAATTGAAAATCTACTCCACTTTCAGAACAGAAATCCTCATAAGATGAAATCAGAAATTCCTTGTCTGCCTCCCAGGCCTCATCCATATCAACAGGAAAGGAAAAATCAGGATACTTGTTGATTAGGGACTCTATCCCTGCGGTAAATACCGTCAACAGGGGGTAGAGATTTTTGATCAGTGAGCTTTTCCACAGCTCTTCACTGTTATAGAAGCGTCCCAGCCGGCTGCTTGCTTCTAGGGAGTATGTCAGTTTGAGTCTGTAGAGTAGAAGTAGTTTATCCAGACCTTCGGTCTTGAGAACCTGAACATAACTGTGTTCCCGGCGGATAATTTCGGTATTACGTTTCATTTCATCATCAAAAATAGTGAGGAGGATCTGTTCGTAGCTGTCAAACTCTTTTTCATTGAGGTAGATCTCGGAGAGACTGTAATAGATATCCCATTTTGTTTCTGGGATATAGAGAAACCGGGCATCCTCAAGAGCTTCCTCATAGCGTCTGCTGGCCAGAAGATAGTCACCTTCGGCCTGATAGATCTTTCCCACCCAGTAAATGGCTTCTGGAGTAAGGACGCCATCACCTGCAGAGAGATTGATCATCTCAAGAGCTGAGCTCAGATCTCCCTGTTCATATAGGTATTTCCCTTTTTCAAATAATATCCAGCCCGGAAGGCTTTCACTGCTCTGTGCGGAGACAGAAGCTGTTATCAGGAGGAGTAATCCCGCCGCAACTGCTCTAATTCTTCCAGAAATGCTTTTTTTGCAGAACAAATTTCTTCCCTCCGTATGATCTCACCCTGCTTGAATATAAGAACCTGATTACCATTACCCGTAATTCCCAGATCAGCATGTCTGGCTTCCCCGGGTCCGTTGACAGAACATCCCATCACGGCGACTGTCGCCTCCAGAGGAATTGTATTCAGCTCCTCCTTCACCGATTCCAGAAATGCGTGGGTATCAAAGGATGTACGGCCGCATTTGGGGCAGCCTACAATCCGAATCTGTCCACCCCGGAGCCCCAGGTTTGAAAGAAGCTCACGGGCTGCCAGAATTTCATATTCAGGATTGTCCGAGATGGAGATTCTGACAGTCTCTCCTATCCCTTCTTTCAGCAGGTCCGTAAGACCGATCGTTGACTTGACAATGGCCGGGATCAGGGGTCCTGCTTCGGTAATCCCCAGATGCAGGGGGTAATCATGCCTTTTCCTGAATTCCTTATTGGAAAGGTATGTCACTTCTATATCGGAAGATTTAAGGGATATAACAATATCCTTAAATCCTTTCTGTTCAAAGATTTCAAGATTTTCTTCAGCAGCCTGAATAAGACGGTTGCTTCTGGCGACGGGAGACCAGTCTCCATCTCCCTTCAAAGAACCTTCGTTGGCACCTATTCTGATGACTGTTCCATGGTGAGCGGCAGCGGCAATAACCTCTTCCACTTTCCAGGATTCACCAATGTTACCCGGATTGATTCTTATCTTGTGAAACCCTGCCTCAATGGCTTTTAAAGCAATTTTATAATCAAAGTGGATATCACCCACCAAAGGCATTTCAACCTGTTTCAAGAGAGGAGATAAAGCATCTACTGAGCTCAGATTTGGTAGTGCGAAGCGGATTATATCGCAACCCTTCTTCCCAAAGTTGTTGATTGTTGAAACAAGCTCCGGCGTGACGGCCTCAACGGGCTTGTCCCACATAGTCTGAATACTAACAGGAGCATCACCTCCCATCTCTACCGAGCCGACAAGTACTTTTCTTGATGTTGACATACGGCTTCCCCCTCAGATCATCTTAAGATCATTATAATTTCAACTCATTATAGTGGATATGGACAGAAGTAAGAAGCTTTTTCTTTATAGCTGATTCAAAAATTCAGAATCAAAAAAAGGCTCTCCCGAAGGAGAGCCTTATCATTTAAGATAATAAGGGTTCTGCTTAGAGAGCACCCATCAGGAATACCATGGCAAACAGAGCAACCGTTTCAATTACACCAAGTACCATCAGGTAGTTAACAAAACCTTTTCCGGTTTCACCCATGGCGTCAGCAGCACCGGCTCCGGCTTTTCCCTGTGCGTATGCAGAAGCACCCATGGCCAGTCCACCGAAAATACCCATTCCCAGAAGTTTGTAACCAGTAGCATCAGAAGCGAGCATCTGGTTCATCAGGATGAAACCGTAGATGGTCTGAGTCAGAGGTGCACCAACAAATGCAATCAGAAGAAAGGGTGCAGGCTTGTTAGCAGCAAAACACTTTTTCCATGCACCGATAGCAGCCTGTCCAGCAAATCCGGCTCCGAAAGCAGATCCAAATCCAGCTAATCCCAACGCAGCAGCAAAACCAATCATTCCAATATCCATACTATTCTCCTATAGTACCGGAACTGATTTGCAGTCCCGGTTTGTTTCCTAGCTTAGGCCTAAGGGCCACTACAAAACTATTCAAATTTATTTTTAGTAACTATAATCTACCGGCGCAATAACATTGCCCCGGAGTTATTCCTGAACTTTTTTAAAGGGTTCATATTTGAAACCAGACCATTCCATATCCAAATGGCCTGAATATTCCAGCATATTGAGCCTTACACCATGTACAATCAGTGAAAGTGCTCCCATTACAATATTCAATGAATGTCCCAGCAGAAGGATTAAAGCTCCTCCGACCATGGCCACTCCAGGTTCCTGCATCATCGGTGCTGCCATGGCATTGAAGCTGATTGCGATAGCCAGAGATGCCAGACCTACGGCGAAGAGTCTGATGTAGGAAATAATGTCCGACAGCAGACTGATAGAGTCAAGAAACAATTGAAACAAACCAATTGGATTCAATCCTCTCAGGACACCTTTGAAGAAATTCACACCCTTCTCCTGCTGTCCGAACACAATTACAGCGATAAGACCGCCGCCAATCATCTTCATAGCATAGGGAGGAATGGGGCTGATACCCAATACAAGAAAAAGTACTATGTGATATATACCAAGCAGCATTGATAACCAACCCAGCTGTTCAAAAGCAACAACTGAAGGCATTTTAAAAACAAAGTTTTTAAACCTTGCGATACAAAGCTGTACGGTTGCAATTACAAAACACATATACTTGATAGTATTACCACTATCTAAATCTGCACTGAATAATTCCGGAAATGCCGCTATCTGAGGGATAACAAGACCTTTCAGAGGTTCCCAGTTTCCAAGAGTCTGCGAACCGAACCAGTTTCCAGTCAATAGACCCCATGCAATAGCACCGAAACTGAGAAGATACATCAGATTAAACCCGGGACCGCCCTTCTTTGACTTTAATCTGACAAAGATTGCAATCAGCAGAAAGAGAGTTCCGTAACCCGCATCTCCAATAATCATAGCGAAAAACAGAGTAAATGAGATCAGAAAGTCAAGACTGATATCCATTTCCCTGTATCCCGGAAGTACATCCAGGATATCAAACAGAGGCTTGATTGTTGTTATAAACCTGTTGTTTTCAACAAGTGAGGGAACAATGTCTTCCTCGGTTGGTTCGCTTAAAATCACAGCCCAGCCGTTTTCAGCTGCCAGTGATTTGATGGCATCTCCATCTCTGCCGGGTATAAATCCAATGAAATAGACCAGAGACTCTTCAAACCCCAGGCCTGAACGTAAGCTTTCGTATTGAATATCCTGCCCCAGAACGGTCATCCTCTTTTCAAGGAGTTCCCTTCGGGGAGCCAGAGCCAGAAGCTGTTCTTCTATCTCAACAATTCTTTTTTCTTCGGCCTGATCCTGCTGTTTAAGTTCGGATATTCCGAATTCCGGCAGCTGAACAGCCTCAATTTCGGGTAGTTTTTCATCAGCTGTGACAGCAACAATACCGAACACAGCCGATTTTGTTGTTGAAACTGTATATGTCCTGGAGGATTCAGACATTTTTGCCCAATCCTGTTTAGACATCTCATAAAAACGTAGATCCACACCACGGCTTCTTAAAATAGAGACTTCTGAGGGGTCAAAATCTCCCCAGGGCTCCCATTTAACAAGATCTGAAGTGATGGAATTCCGTTTATCTTCGGCATCTTTCCTGGCATCCAGTTTTTCAAGAACCTCGGTGACCAGTGCATCGGCTGCTTCGGCGGAATAGCTCTCATCCTGAACTTTGACCTTGGGATCAAGCATCATATGTGCTTTTTCCATCCGGTCGTATGCAGAATTGAGTGTAGACAGAGCATCACTGCTGCCTGAAAAATCCTGCTTCAGATGTACTGCACCTGCTTTTCGAATTTTTTTCAGAGCGCTGTCTTTTTCCGCATCAAGAAAGATAAAAGAGGCCTTTTTCATTTTTACTATCATGTCAGCCTGCCTTCACCATTTTTTTCTTGGACATCTTACCCCGGACAACAGCAGCAGTCTGCTGGTCTCCCAGATAAACACCAATCTTCTTGATATTCTCCCTGGCTTCGGGAATCTTCACCTTTTCAAAGAGGTTAACCCTCTGTGTCGTGGTACGAAGCTCCTGAGCCAGGCGCTTAATCTGTTCTTCCAGAACCTTGAATTCAAGATCAAGAAGAATGATCTGTTTTACTTTCTCAACTGCCTTATCAACCCAGAGAGGCATTTCAAAGAGATTGTAGGAAACAGGATGGAATTCGGCACCTTCGAACACAGGGATTTCCACCCCTGCAATATTTCCGCTGGCCGTATTCACATATTTTACCTTGATCAGTGTTCCGTCCAGGCCGACATCTTCACCGAAGACGCCGATCCATTTCCGAAAATCAGTGTTCAGGGCTTCCTGTTTCTGACGAACCTCAGCTTCCCGGATCTCCACATTACGGATCTCTATCTGCAGCTGCTGTTTTTTAAGAATGAGGGTCGGCAGATAGCGGCTGTACATTTTCAGCTCATCTTTCTGCTTCTTCTGCTCATTCTTTGTCAGTTTAATTTTAGCCATTTAAACTCTCTCTACGGGCCAGAACTTATCGATCAGGGATGACTTCAGTCCTGTTTCTTCAGAACTGAAACACTCTGCCATTATGGACCAGCCGTTATCGAGGGCTTTCTCCAGGGGTGTGTTTACTGTAAGATCCATCATTTCGGCCTCGAAACGTGCTCCATATTTCAGTAATTTTGTATCCCATTCTGACATATTGAATCCCATGGACTGTTTCTCCAGTGATTCTTTATATGAGGCATAGAGTTTAATCATACCATCCATCAGGGCTCTATGGTCCTCTCTGGTTTTATCATTTACCTGCTGTTTCAGACGTGATAGTGAACCGAAAGGCTCGATACGTCCGTTTTTCAGATAATACTGACCTTCTGTAATATATCCTGTGTTATCAGGAACCGGGTGAGTTACATCGTCACCGGGCATTGTTGTAACACCCAGAATTGTAATGGAACCTGAACCGGCAATATCAACAGCCTTTTCATAACGGGAAGCCAGCTGAGAGTAGAGGTCACCTGGGTAACCTCGGTTAGAAGGTACCTGTTCCTGAGTAATGGCAATCTCTTTCATGGCATCGGCGAAGTTGGTCATGTCTGTAAGGAGAACAAGAACCTTTTTACCCTGAAGGGCGAACTTTTCGGCTACTGCCAGAGATACATCGGGAACCTGAAGACACTCTACGATGGGGTCGGCTGCGGTATGAACAAACATGATGGTTCTGCTAAGAGCCCCTCCCTCTTCCAGAGTATCCTTAAAGAAGAGGTAGTCATCGTATTTCAGTCCCATACCACCGAGGATGATCATATCAACTTCGGCCTGCATGGCGATTCTTGCCAGCAGGTCATTGTAGGGTTCACCGGAAACTGAGAAAATAGGCAGTTTCTGGCTCTCTACAAGAGTATTGAAAAGGTCAATCATAGGAATACCTGTTCGAATCATGTTCTTGGGAATGATCCTGTTAGCAGGGTTGAATGAAGGACCACCAATGGGAATCATATTCTCATTCAGTGTTGGTCCGTTATCTCTGGGTTCTCCGGAACCACTGAAAATTCTTCCCAGAAGGTTATCCGAAAAGGAGACCTGCATGGGATGACCGAGGAAACGTACTTCGTCTCCGGTTGAAATACCACGACCACCGGCAAAAACCTGGAGCGACACATTGTCATCAGCCAGTTTAATAACTTCTGCCAGAGAATCTCCATAAGTTGTGGAGATTTCAGCCAGGTCTCCGTACTTTGCTCCGTCGGCTTTAACGGTAATTACGTTTCCGACGATTGAATCAATTTTACTGTAAACTTTTCTCATCTTATCCCTCAGTACTTAGCCATCAGAGCGGCGGCATTTTCATCAACACGGATTTTCTTATCTGCAATGAAGCTTTTAATCTCAGCTTCCAGTTTTACAAATCCCTCGCACTGCCATTCAGAACCGTTGTAGTCCAGAATAAGCTGTCTCAGCTGGTTGAACCAGCTACGTGCTTCGTCCTTGCTGCTAAGGTCCAGCTCGGCGGTGAGGATTTCCATCATCAGATTAAAAACATGTTTCTGTCTTTCCGGCGATACTGCTGCATCGACGGGGTCAAAAGAGTTCTGCTGGAAGTAAGCGGCATCCAGGAGCTCACCCTTCTGGAACTGTATAAAGTCCTGCAGGGATGTTCCTTCTTCACCGACGACCTTCATCATTGATTCGATCTCATTGGCCCTGAACAGGATACTGTAGGCATAGTCTGTCTGATGGGGATCAATGATACCGCTGTATTTACTCCATGAATCAATGGGGTGAATGGCAGGATATTTACGGGCATCTGAACGTTCTCTTGAGAGACCATGGAAGGCTCCAACTACCTTCAGAGTAGCCTGAGTTACAGGTTCTTCAAAGTTACCACCCGCCGGGGATACGGTTCCACCAATTGTTACAGAACCTTTTCTTCCGTCTTTCAGTCTAACAAGACCGGCTCTTTCATAGAAACCGGCAATTGTAGATTCCAGATATGCGGGAAATGCTTCTTCCCCGGGAATCTCTTCCAGACGTCCTGACATCTCTCTCATAGCCTGAGCCCATCTTGAAGTGGAGTCTGCCAGAAGCAGTACGTCCAGTCCCATCTGTCTATAGTATTCAGCCAGTGTTACAGCTGTATATACTGAAGCTTCACGGGAAGCCACAGGCATTGATGATGTATTACAGATAATGATGGTTCTTTCCATCAGGGAACGGCCTGTCTTAGGGTCCAGGAGTTCAGGGAACTCTTTGAGAGTCTCAACAACCTCACCGGCACGCTCACCACAGGCGGCAACAATTACAATATCCACATCTGCAAACTTGGATGTGATCTGCTGCAGGACTGTTTTACCGGCTCCGAAGGGACCGGGAATACAGTATGTACCACCCTTGGCAACAGGAAGAAAAGTATCGATCAGACGAACCTGTGTAACCATGGGTTCAACGGGTTTCAGTCTTTCCGCATAACAGTTGACCGCTTTTTTTACGGGCCACTGAAAACTCATAGTAAGAGGAATAACATTTCCTTTGGAGTCTTCAATCTCTGCAACAGTGTCGGAGAGCTTGTAATTACCCTTGGGCTTTACGCTTTTAACCTTATATGTATCCAGAAGGGAGAAAGGTACCATGATCTGGTGTGTGAAAGATCCTTCAGGAACAGATCCGATTGTATCAGCCTTGGCAACCGTATCACCGGGATTGACTGAGGGTGTGAAATCCCACTTTTTCTCCTTACTCAGAGGATCAAGGTAAAATCCTCGTTCCAGGAAGTGTCCGGCCGCTTTTGCCAGTTCGGGAAGGGGGTTCTGCAGACCGTCATAAACCTGTCCCAGAAGTCCTGGTCCCAGTTCTACAGCCAGAAGCTCTTTGGAGAACTCTACAGGATCTCCAATGCCGATTCCCTTAGTAATTTCGAAAACCTGCATCTGAACCCGGTCTCCGTTTACACGGATAATTTCGGATTTGAGCTTTTTCCCTTCGGTTAATACATAACCTACTTCGTTCAACTGAACGGTTCCGGCAACCTCTACGGTTACCATATTTCCATTAACACCAACTACTTTACCACTGCTTTTCATGCTTGTTCTCCAACTGCAACATCATCTATTCCGGAGAGGATATTTTTGTAGATTTCCTGATATCGGGCATATCCAGTCTCTTCGTTAAAGCAGCGTTTTCTCTCCAGAATCTGCAGCTGCAATGAAAAAAGAACCAGAAATTCAAGGTCAAAAAAATGACCGACCTTCAGGCTTTCAATATATTCCCATCGACCCTTGTTCAGGGCGTTTTCTGCGGCCAGAGGAGACTCTTCCTTGAATGCGGCAGCTGCGAGAGCTGCCGTATCTGAGAAGTGTTCTCCAGGAACGGTATAATCATCCGCCTCCAGCCCCAGGGCTCCGGATCTAAGGGCAACAAGCTCATTTCTGAGACTGATCTCCCATCTCCGGTATTGTTCGGCTATGCCGGGGAATTCCTTTTCTGTTTCAGGATTAATCAGGGAAGATCGGAGAATATCCCACTCCGCAGGTTTCAGCCATTTACGGCAATCTTCCAGATAATCACTGTGCTTCAAATCCACAGGCTCCTCATACTGGAGCAGAGGAAGTGAAGCCACTGTATAATAGAACTGACCCAAAATGGACTCCTTTATTTTTCCAGTATGCTCATGAGTCCGGGATTCAGATACTTGGACAGCAGTTCCATGAGTTCCTTGTCTGAAAAATCATAAAAGGCGCGACCGTCTTTTACAGAGATTCTGAAACCGGCATCAAGATCGGCAAAGGGTTTAATTTCAAGTCCCTTATCAATCTTGCCTTTAAGTGTTGATTTAAGCTGAGATTCCATGGCTTTCAGGGTTTCGGGAGCAACAAGAACAGTAAGATCTTTTGCTTCTTCATCTTTCCAGGAAGTAAGAACAGAAACGATACAGTCTTTCAGGCTGTCACCTTTAAGAACTTCAGCAGTACCTGCCTGAATAATTCTGTCGAACAGTTCTTCAACATCTTTTTTAACACTGAGGAGCAGATCCCTTCCGGACTGTTTCAATGCTTCTTTTCCGGCCTGTTCCATACGGGAGGCCTCATTCTGAGCCTGTGATTTAATTTCCGCAGCCTCTTTTTCGGCAGCTTCTATAAGAGAAGCAGCTTTCTTTTCAGCTTCGCTGATAATGCGGGAAGAATTCTCTTCTGCATTTTTTACGCCGTCATTCTTGATCTTTTCAATAAGTTCCTTTACCTGAACATCCATGCGATTCTAACCTCTTTAATAGATATATTTTACCACTTTCTGCAGTTTACGCTCCGCCAGAAGAAAAACAGCTTGAGGAAACTGATTAACTTTGACAAAGTTCTTCAGAAAGACACTTAGACCCTCTATAAATGAATCCTTGTCCGGATAGTCATCCAGAGGAAACTTATCCAATTCAGGAACAAGCTTCTCAAGACAATGGATTTCTCTTTCCAGGAGAGCTTCGTTCTCCTGCTGTACATAATGTGTGATTTCCCGGCTCTGATACCGATCTCTATAAATATCGACCAGCAAGGCAATGTCTGTGCTTGTTTCTTCAAGCTCAACACGAAAGATCTTAATAAAAAGCTTTTTATTATCAGACAAAGGTATATCCCCCTCTTTAGAAAAAAACTGAATATGATATTAAAAAATATGCTATAAGGAGCCTAAATTCAAATCGCCCCATATTTTAATCATATTCCCATCCATACCAATGTCCAGTATTCTTTCAGGAAATTCACGTTTTAATTCATTTTTAAACTTGATCAGGACAATGTCCTGTATCTCTTTTTTAATATTTTTGTCCACATCATCCAGTGTTGACATCTCAATCTCGACCAGATAACCCCGGCCGGTTTCGCTGGTATAGCCCGGTGTAAACAAGGTCTGAACATTAAACAGACCGTCCATTTCCGGATTGGCTGTCATCCCTCTTTCAGGCCGATTGGGCCTTAAGGGATACATACCGCCGTAATGTTCTTCCAGCCAGTAATCTATACGGTCACAGATACCCTTTAGCTTTCTATCCCACTCAATTGTTTTAGGATGGTACATTCTACCATTCCAGGGTCCATATAAAACCACTCTGTCTGTATACGTCAGGCAGAGATATTTCATATGTTACAGTTCTTCCGTTTACAGCTCCATAGCTGCTGTTTATTACATTACGGGGAAAACTAAATTCAAAGCTGAGGGTATCATCGACAAATACAGAATCCAGAATGGACTGGGTATCACTGCTGACAGCTGCCTCGGCTTCGTAAATTTTCAATACTAAAGTATCCAAGTTTCCGCTGCTGCTGAACTCAATAGGAAAGCCCAGAAAACTGCTTAGATCATTAAGACTTTCATAGTTTACTTCTGTCTCAATATAGACATAATCACTGTCTTCTGTTTCAGAAAAAGAACGGAGTGTGATACCGGGAGCCTGGGCAGTCATTTCATCAAAATCATTCCGACTGAGAGGAAGGGGGATAAGATTACTGCTGTTAATTGAATCTTTCTGTATGCCTATTGCCTTTTTATTCAGTCTGTATTCAAGACTGAGACTACCGGCACCAGAATTTTGATGAGAGAGTCCGCTGGTAAGACTGAGACATGATGAGAGAAATAAACTCAATAAAAAAAGTATGAAAAGCCGTAGTAATTTTGATTTCATATTCAATTCCTTCTCATATATCATAAAAAACATCTGCTATTCAACTGTCAATAAAAACAGATAAGCTCTACATCCACTTCAAAAGCAGACATGAGATTTCAATATTTCTGTTCATTATCCATGAGTTCAGTCATCATTCTGGAATAGCTTTCATAGCGGTCGGGATTAATAATATTTTCCTCGACAGCTTTCTTCACTGAACAACCCGGTTCCTGCAGATGGCGGCATCCCTTAAAGGTGCAGTCCTCCTCCAGATCCTGAAAATCAGGGAACCAGTGGGACAGATCGGGACTCTCGATTCCCCATAAAAGAAGATCTCGAATTCCCGGTGTATCGATAATATATCCTGATTCATCGGCATGAGGAATCATTATTGCAAAGTTTGTTGTGTGTTTACCCCTGCACATTTTTTCAGAAACTTCAGCTGTCCGCTGATCGGCTCCGGGAATAAGAAGATTCAGTATGGTGGATTTTCCAACACCCGACTGTCCGGCAAAACCGATTGTCTTCCCTTTTATCTCCTCTTTAAGAGAATCTATTCCCTCTCCTGTTTCACAGGAGGTATAAAATACCGGAATGCCCATGGTCTTGAAATCCTCAAGACGGGTCTGAACCCAGTCAGGAATATTCTGATCGCATTTATTCAAAATAATGCCGACATCAAGGTGTCCCTGTTCTGCAAGAATCAGAGCCCTGTCAATAAAACGCGGTCTGAAGGGGGGAGATTCTGGAGACACTATGCAGTAGAGGGTTTCCATATTGACCGCAAGGGTCTGAAGAGCACGCCCCTTCTTGTTCCAGCGGGCGAAATAATTTGTCCTGTCATAACGGCTCAGAAGAAGGGCTCTATGTTCCTCCCCTTCTATAACATCAAACTCCACAAGATCACCTGCAGACAGGGGATTATAGAAGCGAGTCTCAAAATCCATCTTCTTACCCTTGATCCGGCACTCTCTCTGAATGCCGTCTTCCAGACCTTTGACAGTAAAAATATTATTGATCCCCCAGAGAACCAGTCCTTTCATTCAATCTCCTCTAATGCCGCGAAGTCGAGGCCGTAGCGCCGGGCGGCTGCCTTATAGACATCTACATTATAGCCTGTTCCTGTAATATGAAAAACACCCGTCCCCGTCTCTGTTTTAACAGGGGCCGGCACAGAGGAATCTGCAGCTGACTCAATGGTATCAAGGAGAGAGAGTATCCGCCTCCCTACTCCTTCAGTAGAATCCACAATATTGACTGATGAGGGAAGCCAGCGCTCCAACCAGGGTCTTAGAAGGATAAAGTGGGTACAGCCCAGGACAAGAGTGCTCCAGCCATGGGTCTCAATATGTATGAGATAAGGTTCCAGAATTGAAAATATGGCCTCATCATCAGTTACAAAAAAACGGTTTTCAATAAAATCCACCAGATCCGGGGCTCCCAGAGTCTCTACATCCTGATCAAGGGCGAACTGTCTGATGAGAGCCTGGAGGTATTCTCCCTTTACTGTTCTTTCTGTCGCCAGAACACCGATCACACCATCTCCGTTATTCTCGGCAGCAGGTTTGACCGCAGGAACCACTCCCACAAAGGGGACAGTAAAGCGATTCCGCAGAACATCCAGTGAGGTGACAGATGCCGTATTACAGGCAATAACCATCAGTTCCGGATTGTATCTGTCAATAATATATCTGGAAATAGTTGTGAGTCTCTCTCTGAGAAACTCAGGGCTTCGCCCACCGTAAGGGAAACCGGCATTATCTGCCAGGTATATGATTTCATCATTGGGTCTTTTCCGGCGGATCCACTGAAGATAAGGAAGGCCTCCCAACCCGGAATCCATAAAGAAAAGAACTGACATCAGGAAAAAAGGTCCTCTAGATTATTGCGTGCTTCCGCAGCCTTCTCGGCACCCTTTCCCGATCCGCCCTTTCCTGAAGGTTCAAAATAATCACAGAAATTGGCCCGATTTTTATCACTCACCCGTTCAGCCTGAGGCTCACGGCACTGATTATTTGATTGTGGATTGTAATGAATACAGTTGAGACAGACCTTCAGATCTTTTCCGCATGAGGCACAAAGGGTGTTTCTATATATTTTTCCCGAACTTTCGGCTCCGCAGAAATAACATTTATTCATAATCGGATCTTAACCCCTTGTAAAAAAAAAGGCAATAAATTACAAATTTTATATGTTCAATCTAAAATTCTGTGTCTGGCCCGGTTGTAATGATCCAAAAAGTGAGGATTCCCGTCTCTGTAAAAAGCACAGAGGCGGCGCCTACAAAGAGGAAATAATCTCCTACCTTCAATCCCATGATGTAATCAGGGATCTAAAGGCTCCAGGTCTTAATTTTGAGAATCTGGATCTGAAGAACAAGCATTTTATCAACTGTTATTTCCACCATACACAGTGGGATAACTGCAGCTTTGACGGATCCCGTTTTCAAATGGTTTTCTTTGATGATTCAATTTTTAATTATACCAGTATGGAACACGTTGATATGATTCACTGCGTCTTTACTGAATCGGCTCTCCTTGAATCCAGCTGGAAGGGATCAGATCTTGTGTCGGTCAACTGGAACAGGATTAAATGCAGACATTGTAATTTCAGCGAGTCTGATCTCTACTATTCACGCTTTGTCGCCGCATCTCTCAAGGATGTAAAGTTTATCGACTGCAACTTGAAGAGAGTAGACTTCTGCCTGGCCCGTCTCAAAAGAGTCAGCATGCGCTATTCCAATGTGGAAGAAGCCTATTTTCAAACGGAGAACAGAGAATGAAGTTATATAATCATTTTGCCGCTGTGGGATTCAGCAACACATATCTTCTGGCAGCCGGAAACGAGGGAGATGCCATCCTTATCGACCCCGGAAAGATGGATGTCCCTCTGCTGAAGCTGATAGAGGATCATAACTACTATATCAAAGATATTCTCATTACCCACAGTCACTGGAACCACTACGGCGGAGTAAAAACACTGCTGAAACTATATGACGCCAGGCTCCATTCGGCTGTAGACGACCTGGACGGTACAGCCAGCAATGTGCTTGAAGGGGGAATTTACAATATGTCGGGACTCGATATCGAGGTCCTCCCCGTCCTGGGACACAGCGATGATTCATTGGTTTACAAGGTGGGAGGTTTCTTCTTTACAGGAGATATACTCTCAGCTGGAAGGACTGGTACAACTCCAGATCAGGTAAGCCGGGAGGTCCTATATCTGGAACTGGAGGAGAAAATATTTTCCAGAGATGACCATGGGATTTTGCTGCCGGGACACGGTCCGCCCACAACAATCAAGGCCGAGAGAAATCTTTTCAGAAAATATGAGAAAGAACTGGGCTGACCCCGGCCGTTATTGACCGGGTCCAGGTCAGCTTTTTTCCATCTGATCCAGATGGGCGATGACCTCATCAAAACGAGAAGGTCTGGGCGCCTCGAAATGACGCATTTCAGTCTCACCGGGAAGCACGATACCAAGTTTCCATGAATGGAGCATCAGGCCTACATCACCCATAATATTATCCTTACGGGCATAGATGCTGTCTCCCAGAATAGGACAGCCCATGGAGAGCATATGTACCCTGATCTGATGAGTTCTGCCTGTTTCGATCTTCAATTCCACCAGAGAGTAACGTTCCCAGGCTTTAAGCACCTTGTAGCGGGTAATTGCATTCTTCCCTTTTGTCTCATGAACTTTGAACTTCTTTCTGTTCTTCTCATCCCTGGTAATAAAGGTTTCAATATCCCCGGTACGCCGGGGAAGTCTCCCCTTAATGATGGCAAGATAGTATTTTTCTGTTGTTCTGTTTCTGAACTGCTCCGACAGAGTCTCCAGAGATTCAGGATTCTTTGCCGTAATAATCAACCCTGAGGTGTCTTTATCAAGGCGATGAACAATACCCGGCCTGAGAGGGTCATCCTCGAAATGATTTCCCAACTGCTGATTATAATAGAGAAGCCCCTGTACCAGGGTGCCACTGTAATTACCTGCACCGGGATGGACTACAATTCCCGGAGCCTTATTGAGAACCAGAACCTCATCGTTCTCATAGACGATATCCAGATCCATCTTCTCAGCCTTGTAGTCAGGTTCATCGGGAGTCTCCCAACTGATTTCCAGAAGATCTCCGTCTCTCAGCTTTTTGGAGAGTTTAATCTCCTTTCCACCCATAAAAGCCTGCAGTTTATGAGAATCAAACTGGCTGCGTTTCATTAATTCCAGACCGGAAATATATCTATCGGCCCTGACTGTTTCTCCCGTCGGGAGTTCTACTTTAATTTCTTTACTGTCTTTAGTCATTTTGTTTCTTCTTCTCCCGAAATTTGTTCCCCCGGGATTTCTGTATATTCCTGTTTTCGTTGTTTATTCTTCTTGATCTTCCCGATAATCAGATCCGCTGTTGCAATGGCCACAGAGATGGATGCAGAGGAAATAAGAAGGATTTTAATGTCATCCTGGCTTTTATCTGAATAGAGGGAAAAGTCTTCACTGCCATTTGTACTTATCAGATTCACTGTCTCATAAACAAGGGATGACAGTATATAGGTCAATGGAAAGGAACCGAACATGATTACTTCATAACGCCTTACATCATGAGCCCACTGAGGAAACTCAACATCCTGATAAGGGAGAGGTTCTTTCAGCGGTCCGTTAATCTCCTGCTCCTGGGCAAAGAGCCCCTGGCAAAAGAGGAACAGCAGAAATACTCCTGTAAGTCGTATTAAGATCTGCTTCAGAATCGACCTCCAAAGATTGCAGTACCCACTCTGATAAGCGTTGATCCTTCCTGTATGGCCCATTCAAAATCCGAAGACATCCCCATGGATAAACAGGAATAATCCTGATCCCGATAGAGGGACATTAATTTTTCCTGAAGGTTTCGGCACTGGGCAAATGCAGTGCGGACTTCGGTCTCATCAGATGTAAAAGGAGCTATTGTCATAAGCCCTTCCACCTTAAGGCTGCTCTGCTCTCTTAACCAGCCGGCAGCCTCAATGATCTCTTTTTCAGAACTGAATCCGGTTTTTCCACCTTCTTCAGCAGTCTTCAGCTGAATGAGAACTCTCATGACCTTATTACTTTTTTCACAGTTTACTGCAAGTTTCTTTGCAAGCTCAAAGGAGTCTACAGACTCAACACAGTCAAAAGCCGGAACGGCAATCTTTATCTTGTTGCTCTGCAGATGCCCTATCAGGTGAAGATCCGTATCATCGGGAAGCTGTGCGAATTTCTCGGCTGCTTCGGGTATTCGGTTCTCTCCAAAGAGACGCTGACCTGCATCATAGGCCTCCTGAATCAGTTCCAGGGGTTTTGTTTTACTGACGGCCATCAATTCGACCTCAGACGAGGCTCTGCCGGCACGTGCTGCAGCCTTCTCTATTGAATTCCGGATTTCATCCAGATTTTCTTTTATACTTGGGACACTCATAAAATTAACCTACCACAGCTTCCCTGAGTGGGAAAAGAGATTATTACCGGCTTTATTCAAGAAGCAGTCCCTTTGAAGCGGTTTCTGCTTTTTCCATGGTGGAATAACTGTCCAGAGAATTTTCTCTGACCCAGCCCTGAAATTTATCTTTCCGGATATTGTACCATATATTCTGATCTCGCTCTTCACGGATGTAATGAACTGATTCAATCTGAACAAGGTCACCCTGTCGGAGGGTTGTGACGATATGCTGATCATCCGCCGGTTCCCGGCAGATCTTCAGATAAGAGACATTCACTACACCCCAGCTGCTTGTTCCTTCCATGATATGGGTGGCAGGCATGGAGAAATCGGGTATTTCCTCTTCGGGGGTGCATGAAAAAATCAGCATGCTTAATATGAGTAGAAGAATGAGTTTCCTTATAATCTGCAGGTTCTGTATCTTGATTATTATCCGCATCAGGACTTTTCACCTTTAAGTTCGGCAATCTCGTCTCTGAGAACGGCTGCTTCTTCGAATTCCATATTTTTCGCCTTCTCCAGCATTTCCTTCTCCAGGGCTTTTATCAGTTTCTTCTTCTGTTTGGGATCAAGGAGGTTAACATTCTCCTTCATCACATGAACATTCATCTCCTCAGCTTTCTTCTTCCCATCCGTCCTGCGGATCAGTATATCCTGTACAGCCTTCGTTACCGAGGCTGGTGTTATGCCGTGATCGTCGTTGTATTTCTGCTGAATCTCACGGCGCCTGTTGGTTTCGGCAATGGCTTCTTTCATGGCATTTGATTCTTTATCGGCATACATGATGACCTGCCCCCGTACATTTCGGGAAGCACGGCCGATGATCTGAATCAGAGAGGTGGTAGAACGGAGAAAACCGACCTTATCTGCATCCATGATGGCAATTAGAGAGACTTCAGGGATATCAAGGCCTTCTCTTAAGAGATTGATTCCCACAAGAATATCAATTTTACCCAGACGGAGGTCCCGGATGATCTCTACACGCTCGATAGTCTCCACCTCGGAATGAAGATAGTTAACCTTCAGTCCCAGCTCTGAGAGATAGTCGGTCAGATCCTCGGCCATTCTTTTAGTCAGAGTTGTGATGAGGATTCTTTCGTTCTGATCAATTCTATTACGAATCTCACCATAGAGATCTTCTATCTGCCCCTCTGTAGGTCTTATCTCAACCTTGGGGTCCAGAAGTCCTGTAGGGCGGATAACCTGTTCAACGACCTGTGAGGATTTCTCTATCTCCTCCTTACCCGGTGTGGCGGAGACATAGAGCATCTGTTTCTTGAAATCTTCAAACTCAGAATAGATCAGAGGTCTGTTATCCAGAGCCGAGGGAAGCCTGAAACCAAAGTTTACAAGGTTTGTCTTTCTTGAACGGTCACCCTCATACATAGCCCTGATCTGTGACAGTGTGACATGGGATTCATCCACGATGGTCATAAAGTCAGGTGGAAAATAATCTAGAAGAACCTCAGGACGCTCCCCTGCTTCCCGACCCGAGAGTTGACGGGAATAATTCTCAATACCCGAGCAGTACCCCATCTCCTCCATCATCTCAAGATCATACTCTGTTCTGGTTTTAAGTCTCTGGGCCTCTACGATCTGTCCTCCTGCCTCAAAGAATTCAACCTGCTGAACCATCTCCTTACGGATGTCATCCAGGGTCTGGTGGATTCTGTCTTCGGGCATCACAAAGTGCTTGGCTGGATAGACTGTGCACATGGGCAGAACTTCCAGAATATCTCCCGATACTGGATTAAAGCGCTTGAGGCTCTCTATCTCATCCCAATTAAAGCTGACCCGGTAAGCTTCTTTCAGGTAGGCTGGATAGATCTCCATAACATCCCCGCGAACCCTGAATTTGCCACGCTCCAGAACCATATCATTTCTCTCATACTGGAGGGAGATCAGATTGCGGATAATATCATCCCGGTTGTAGCTCTCACCTCTGAGGAGCTGAACCCGCATATCTTTGTAGGAAGAAGGATTCCCCAGACCATAAATACAGGAAACAGTAGAGACTATAAGTACATCCTGTCGTTCCATAAGACTCATGGTGGCGGACAATCGCATCCTGTCAATCTCATCATTGATGGAAGAGTCTTTTTCAATATAGAGATCCCGGGAAGGCACATAAGCCTCGGGCTGATAGTAGTCGTAATAGGAGACAAAATATTCAACTGCATTATTCGGGAAGAAATCCGTGAATTCCCGGTACAACTGGGCTGCAAGAGTTTTATTGTGGGAGACAACAAGAGTGGGTTTCTGAATATTCTCAACAATTTTAGCCATTGTGAATGTTTTCCCGGAACCCGTAACACCTTTGAGGGTGGCTCTCTTCTCTCCGTTCAGGTAGGCCTGAGATAATTTATCTATAGCCTCAATCTGATCTCCCGCAGGTTCAAAGGGAGCTACAACCTTGAATTTTTCCATATTTCTCCGCGGCCTTTCGGCCTGTTTAGCATGCTTCAGTCTGAAGGCTTTGTAATCATTTTTTTTATTTACTGATTTGAAGGACGCTCTGACAGAACAAGCTGCATTGTTCTTAACTGTTTGTCTCTGAAAACTTCCACGTCTATTTTGTCACCGGGACTTGTTGCTTCAAGGGCTCCGTAAAAATCAGAAAGAGTATCAATTTTTTCACCATTTATTCCAGTGATGATATCACCACCAAGATAGATTACCGAATTGCCGCTTCTTACAGACTCACTGGATTTCCCACCCTTCAGACCGGACTCTTCCGCATTCCCGCCACTGATAACCCTGGAGACAAGAATCCCCTGGGAGATGGGCAATTTAGCATAACGGACCAGAGAAGGAAACAGCTGCACCGGAACAATATCAATCCAACCTCTCTGTACCATACCGTATTTCATAAGATCGGGAACAACCCGTCGTGCTGTATCCACAGGAATGGCAAAACCCACACCAACAGATCCGCCTGAGGGCGTATAGATCATGGTGTTGATTCCTATCATCTCTCCCTTTGTATTGATCAGAGGACCGCCCGAATTACCGGGGTTGATTGAAGCATCAGTCTGAATCATATCACGGATAACAAGACCCGACTGATTTTTAAGGGGACGACCCAGACCGGAAACAATCCCTGTGGTAAGTGTTCTATCAAAAGCAAAGGGATTACCAATGGCAATAACCTTCTGCCCCACTTTGAGCATATCTGAAGTTCCAAATGGGATAGTCACAAGATCTCTGTCGCCGGGATCAAATTTCAGAACAGAGAGATCATTCTCATAATCTGTTCCAATTACTTCTCCCTCATGCTGGGAACCGTCTGCCAGGGTTATATAAACCTTGTAGGCCTTATCCACAACATGATTATTGGTCAGCACAAAGCCTCTCTTATCTATGACAGACCCGGAACCTGAAGATCCCTCCTGAGGAATGGGTTCAAGAAACCAGTTATACCCCACAACTTCAGTGGTGACATTGACTACAGCCCGATTGTACTTTTCATAAATCCGGATATTGGTCAGTTCATCCTCGGAGTACGCTCCGCTGCTGACAACAGTTGATGCAATTGAGGGATTAAGCTGTGTTGAAATTATGCCTGTCTCTACAAATTCTTCACTCACCCCTTCGTCTCCGGAATCCGGTGCAAATGAAAAGGAGACAACTCCGAATCCGAACAATAATAGAAAGGCTACAAGAGCTGTTCCCAATGAGTAAAGAACCACCTGGTTCCTACTGTAAAGTTTCATAAATTAATGCGACCTCCGGTATATTAATAAAATACTGGAAAATTTAATCTTTTTCAAATATTCGGGCGAATTTGTTTCAGCTTTTGTATCAGGGACGTGCCCGACAGTCCGGCATCATATGCCGGGGTTCACAATCCCCTGTCCTGTGATTCCATTAACTGTTATTTTAATAATTACCATGATTATTTTACTTATCACTCTTTCACTGACACTTCTGACTCTGATACTCATACTGCTCTACAGTATGATATCCACTGTTGTTCCCATGCCATCATCCCGGAAGGAGAGGAAAACTGTTCTGCAATTACTAGAAGATTATTCTGAAGATCCCAGATTGAAGGGCTGTAAAACCATTGTTGAACTTGGTTCAGGCTGGGGTGGTGCTGCCCGGTCTCTATCCCGCACTTACCCGTCCCGAAACATTGAGGCAATAGAGCTCTCCCTTATCCCCTATATCTACAGTAGGTATATTTCGATTATTTCAGGATACACCAACATAAGCTATTCAAGAAATAATTTTCTAAAAAGAGAACTGAAGAACCGGGAAATCTATGTCTGCTATCTGTCGGGAGCTGTGATGAAAAAACTGCGCCGCCGATTTGAGACAGATCACCCCAAAGATTGTTTATTGATATCTATTGCCTTTGCCATGCCGGGGTGGACCCCTGTAAGGGTAGAATATGCAGGTTCCAAACTCTACGCCCCTGTTTATGTCTATGAAATCTGATAAAAAATAATTGCTAAATATCCCAATGAGTCTTAGCATATTGCCATGAGTAATACAGATTTAAAACCATACAGAATAATGCTGGCAGGAGCCGGAGATCGCGGACAGGGCTATATGAAGTGGATCAGACAGAATCCAGGTTCAATGGAACTTACTGCTCTTGCAGACCCCATCCCCTCAAGACGAGAGATTTTATCAGATAAACATAAACTTCCTGAATCACAGTGTTTTGAAGACTGGAAGGATATGCTGACTGCCGGAATAGAAGCTGATGCTGTTATTATTTCAACTCAGGATAATCAACACCTTGAACCTGCTCAGGCTTTTCTTGAAAAGGGTTACCATGTACTGCTTGAGAAACCCATGGCCGTGGATATTGATTCTATCAAAAAAATTCAGAAGGCTGCAGAAAAATCCGAAGGAACTCTGACTGTCTGTCATGTCCTTCGCTATGACCCTCTATTCAGAAAAATAAAGGACATCTGTGACTCAGGCAGCCTGGGAAAGATACAGTCCATGTATCACGCGGAGAATGTATCCTGGTATCACTATGTACACTCCTATGTCAGGGGGAACTGGAGAAACAGCAAGGAATCATCTCCCCTGATTCTCGCAAAGAGCTGTCACGATCTGGATCTTATTCAATGGATGATGCCCGGAAATGCAGCCTCTATATTGAGTACAGCACAAAGATCTGTATTTGTGGAGAATCTCGATAGACCTGAACGCTGCTCTCCTTCCTGCCCGGAGTACTCTTCCTGTAAGTTTGAAGCTGAAAAAACCTATCTATACGGAAGATCCATGAAACTGGCACTTTCCCGCCTCCCGGGCCTGTTTGGTTTAGCAGGTAAAGTAATGTACCACTATCCGGATTTATCACGGAACCTTCCGATATTAAAAAAATATCACTTCTGGAAAGACTGGCCCACAAGTACAATCAGTGATGACCTCAGCCCGGGGGGAGTCAGGAAGGCTCTGGAGACAGGTCCCTATGGCCGCTGTGTCTACCGCTGCGATAATGATCAGCCCGAGCACTGGGAAAGTATTATAGAATTTGATTCAGGAGCAAGTGCAGTATTTCGCCTCCATGGTATGAGCCGGGAGGAAGGCAGAACTCTCCGTATTGACGGTACAGAAGGAACCCTGGATGCCAAATTCGGCAATACACATGAGCTTAGTCTGACATTCCATGACGGCAGCCCCTCTGAAGCTTACAGTTTTGATTCAGGAGCTCTGGGGCACAGCGGTGCAGACTCTGCCCTCATGGATGACTGGTTCAATGTACTGAAAGGCTCCGATCCACAGTCTCCCGCATCAGTGTCTGCATTGAGTCACTATATGGCTTTTGCTGCCTGTGAGGCATGGGAGACCGGGAAGAAGGTTTCATTTGAGTGAAACCCGGGAATTTATCTGTAAAATTTAATTGTCTTTATCTCAAAACTCTTGAAATCAAGAATTAACTCAGAACTCAGTGTTTCAGATCCTGAAATTTCGTCCTCCAGCATATTTGTAATACAGTAACTGCTGAAATTGAAAAAATGATTGATATTCAGCACTGTATGCAGAGGAGCACCCTTAGTCTCCCAGACTCTCAGGACTACCGAATCCCCATCTTCACCGATCTTCAGGGATTCCACCATTATATCATCCGATGAAAAGTGAAATAATGGGTCTTGAAACAGTTTTGATCTACTTATCCCGAGTGACTGGGCAGGTATGTTCAGATCCCAACCCTCTTTTATCACTGCAGAAATATCGTCACTCTCATCGGGATAAAAAGAGTATGTAAACTCATGAATACCCCGATCCGCTTCAGGATCGGGAGCCGAAGGAGAACGTAGCAGTGTCAAAGAGATTGATCCCCCGTCAACACGGTAACCGTATTTACAGTCAGAAAGAACTGCCGCCTGCATACGGGTATCTGCAATCCTTGCCCACTTATGTGCACAGACTTCAAACTGAGCTCTATTCTGATTATAGTTCGTATGACTGTCTCTCTTAACATATCCGAAAGGAATATCAAAAAGAGCATCCCGGCAATTCAAAGATGTCGGAAAATCCACCCGCAGAAGCCTGTGCCTCTCCTGCCAGTCGACAGTAGTGATAAAATCGATCCTGGGACTGTGGGCGTAAAAGAAAATATCCTGTGTTAAAAGGGATGAGTCTCCAATATCCAGAACCTGACGTAACTGCAGGCAAAGGCTACCCGATGAGAGAACTTCACGGCTTAACAGGGTTCCGATTCTTCTCTCCTTCAACCTGTAATCTTCCTCAATATCCCAGGCATCCCAGTTAACCGGAAAATCCTCACAATAGAGAAACTCATTAAAAGAGCGATCTGGAGATATGAGCTCCCTTCCCGATTCTTTCATCACGAAGGAGGAAAATCCTCCCTCATTATCAAGAGCTATAGAATAATAGGGTGACAGGATCATATGATCCTGCAGCACAGGGCTCTCTTCTTCGGAGATGTAATCTTTGCAAAGATTATCAGCCCCCCCTAAAGACAGGCCCTTCAGAGACACTCTGGCTGCCGTATAATCCTTACCATTCTGATCAACCAAGGTCTGAACGGGAAAGGAGGAGCCCTCATTATTACTGTCAACTCTGAGGGTGGTAATTCTGTCAAAGGGAAGGGAATTAGAAAAAGTCAGCTCTTTTGATTCCTTATCAGAGATAAGGACCTCATCGGTCTCATTCCCGAGTTCATCCATCCTTTCTTCAAGCCTTCCATATTGCTCCAGGGCCTCTACATTGACCTGACGTATGGAAGTTCCAGGAAGAATATCGTGAAACTGCATTGTCAGAAGAGTTTTCCAACACTCTCTGAGCTGATCCTTATGTTTTTCGATGACCTGCCTGCCCTCTTCAGAGTTCTGGAGAAAGAGACGAACCTCTTTCAGTTCAAGTTCACGTATTTTATATTCAAGTTTTCTGTTGAAACGCTTAATTCCGGCCTGGGTGGTGTATGTCCCTCTATGAAGTTCAAGATACAGTTCACCCCTGAAAACCGGCAGTTCTTCTTCATTCTTTCCTATTTCATCCAGAGATTCCGATAGTCCTGACCAGCTGTTCCGCGGCAGTCCCTGCAGGTCATTCATCCTTCTCATCATTTCTAGATCAGATCTCATGGTTCCACCACCGCCGTCACCCTCACCGATGGAACGATAAAGACTCTCCTGGCACTCCTTATGCTGAACCTTGTTCCAGGACTCCAGGATCTGCTCGGGATTATTTCTCCCTTCATAGGCCGTTGTGATAAAATGAGTCGGGATTTCTGTACCATCTATCCCTTCCCAGCGGAATAGATCATAGGGAAAACGGGTTGTATCATTCCAGCTGATTTTGCTTGTGATAAATCTCCTGATACCGCAGCCCTTCAAGATCTGCGGCAATCCGGCTGTATAACCGAAAACATCAGGGAGCCACAACACATCAGAGGTATATCCAAAGAGCTCTCTTGTGGTCTGACGCCCGATAAGAAACTGTCTGATTAAAGATTCTCCCCCCGATAGATTACAGTCTGCTTCGACCCACATCCCTCCGTTAGGTTCCCACTGCCCTCTGTCAAAAGCAGCTTTGACCCTCAGAAAGATATCCGGATAATTTTCCTTTAGATCAAGCATCTGTACGGGCTGTGAAAACAAAAATCTGAATTCGGGGAACTCTTCCAGATAAGAGGCCATATTGGCACAGGTCCGCGCACATTTCCTGGATGTTTCTGATAGGGGCCAGAGCCAGGCATGATCCAGATGGGCATTCCCCTGAGAGAAAATTCTGGGTGCCAGGGTTCCATTTTTACGCTCTAAAAGAGATGAAACTTTATTTCCGAGGTCCAGACATTTAGTAGATAGATCCTCATCCCCTGATGTAAAATCAAGCTGAATAAGAGCTTTGAACAACTCACCATATAGACGGGTTCTCAGCAGACTGCCCTCTTCCTGAAGAGACGCTGTCTCGAAGAGAACCTTAGCATTATAATAAAGATCGTAGACCGGGGCATTTTTAATAAGAAGCCGAGGCTCTTCAAATATTAGAGGATAGGATTTCTGCCTCATTGCCACAGTGGTCATAACCCGGGGGCCGTCATCAGGATGGTATCCCGGAAACAGATGGCCCGCCCAGGCTTCAAGAGCAAAACCTATTTTGCCATCTTCCTCAAATTTTTCATTCAGCCTGAGTTTCTTATGAAAAGGATTCAAAGCACCCGCCGGAATCCCTGAGAGGAAAACCAGTGTATCAGTTTGAGTGTCGGCCCTCAGAAAAATATCATTGACTGGAACACCTTCTGTATTTTCAAATTGAGCCCGGAACCACCAGGTCTTGTTTTCCTCACCCCATGCATAAGGGAATGCTGAGATGGAATTCCATGAAATTTCGGCATCATCAGGTACCTGACGAAAAATAGTATCAGTCACCCCATATTCCCAGTCCAGGGTGATCGCGCTGCCGTTCTCATCCCGGAGTTCAGTGTATTTTCTGGAATCAAGGAAAGAGAGATACTGCCTGATTCTTGCTTCGGTTTTTTTATAGAGCATCCGGACTATACCACATCAAGAGCCCTGGAAAGATCATCAAGGAGCATACTGCTCTCCTCCAGACCTGCATGGCATCGGATCAGAGATATACGATCATCAGGGATCTCGTCATTATCATCCCATTTTACAGCAGCCGGAAAAACAAGGCTTTCATATCCACCCCAGCTGACGGCTCTTTTAAAGTATTTAAGAGTATTAGTGAAGCGTTTAATATCCTCGAGATATCTACTTTTCAATCTGAATGAGAACAGACCGGATCCGCCCCTCATTTGAAGGCAGGCCAGGTCATATTGGGGAAATTCCGGAAGAAAAGGATATAGGACAGACTCCACTTTTGGATGATCCGCAAGAAAACCACAGAGAGTCTTTGCATTCTCAAAATGAACAGGCATACGAATATGTAAGGTTCTGAGGCTGCGCAAAACAAGCCAGGCCATTATTGGATCGGGAGCCGGTCCGTTTACAAGGAATTCATCATTGAATATTTTCTTAACATCATCATTACTTCCTATTATGATTCCACCGACAACATCCGAGTTGCCTCCCAGATACTTGGAAACAGAATGGGTTACAATATCAATTCCCATGTCAAGGGGATTTTGAAAAAGCGGAGTTGCCCATGTGTTATCAATCACCGTTTTAATCCCTTTACCCCGGGCAAAATAGGCAATCTCTTTCAGATTCTGCAGTTTAAAGGTAAAGGTGGTGGGACTCTCCAGAATAATCATTTTTGTTTCAGGGCGGACAGCCTGTTCAAAATCGTCAAGACAGGATCCCTCTACAAATGTGCATTCAATTCCGAAACGCTTCAGATAGGTATCAGCCAGATATCTGGTCCAGGTATAACAGTCTTCAACAGCAATTATATGATCTCCCTGTTTCAGGAAAGCTGAAACAGCCATAGTCATGGCGGCAACCCCCGAGGAGACAAGCTTTGCCCTGCCCCCTTTTTCAAGAGCAGCTACTTTATCTTCGAGAAGATTGACAGTCGGATTGTTTCCCCTGCTGTATAAAAAACTTTTACTCTCATCAGCCAGGGCCTTCTGAAAATCATCATAGGATGAATAACAAAATATAGAACTTTGAAAAATTGGAGGGCTTACAGCACCGAATGGCTGATTTTCCTCTCCCTGGTGATGCAGAATGGCTGTAATATTATCAATTGTATCAGGTATCAGGCTCATCCCTTTACGCTCCCTTCGGTTAATCCGGCAACAATATATTTCTGACCTATTCCGAATACAAGCATAGTTGGAAGAAGAGCTATTATTATTCCGGCACTCATGACGTCCCAACTTATTCCAGCTTTAGAAATAAAGGAGTTCAAGGCTACGGGAACTGTCATTTTTTCATCAGAAAAGAGCAGCATTACTGCCAGGAAGAGTTCATTCCAGATATTGATGAATGCAAAACTGAATATAGCCGCCATACCTGGCAGAGTTACGGGTAAAATGACATGAAACAGAGATTGCATTGTACTGCATCCATCAATCATTGCGGCCTCTTCAAGACTTGCAGGAATACGGTCAAAAAAACTCTTGGCCATTATGGTGGAAAAGGCTACGACTGTTGCCACATAGACAATCCCCAGCATTGGGAGGCTGTCGATCAGACCCATCTTTGAAAGAGTGGTAAACAGAGGAACCATAAGGATGAATGTAGGTATTGTCTGAGTGAAATAGAGGGACAGAAGCAGCCGCCCCTTCACTTTTTTTACCTTGTAACGGCTTAGAGCAAAACCGCTTGAAACAGAAACCATCATTGCCGCAAAAGATGCACAGAGAGAGATGGTTATTGAATTCAGAAAATATCGGCCGAAACTCGAAAAAGAAAACAGTTTCCTGTAACTCTCCAGAGTCGGGTTTTCAGGCCAGTATCGAAGAGGCCATGTATATATTTCCTTAGGTCCCTTGATGCTTGTAACAAAGATCCAGTACAGGGGTCCGATAGCCAGTAATAGAAACAGTAGAAGAGCTAAAGTCCGGAGAATCCTTTCAGGAAGAGATTTCTTAATCATACATCCCCCTCCTTTCTGGAACTCATTTTCAGATAAAAAGATGCATATGCGAAGAGTAAAACCATAATAATGACACCGATTGCCGCACCCTGTCCGTAATCGTATTCCTTAAATATTTTATTAATCATCTGTGTGGCAAGGATATTTGTACGGTTTACCGGTCCGCCGTTGGTCATCGCATAGATAATATCCGGAAAGTTAATGATCCACATTGTCCTGAGCAGTGTTGTACTGATAATAGTGGGACGGATATAAGGGATAGTTACACTGAATAACTGATGAAACCTTCCGGCTCCGTCAATTGTTGCAGCCTCATAGAGTTCACCGGGAACTGACTGAAGCGCTGCAAGGAGCATAATGCCGAAGAAAGGAATACCGTACCAGACATTGGCTATAATCACCGAGATCATGGCGAGTCTGGGGGAAGATAAAAAACCCACAGGCTCTTTCAATATCCCCGAACGGATAAAGATATCATTCACTAATCCGAATTGCCCATTGAATAACCAGGCCCAGGTGAGCCCTATGGCAAAACCGGAAAGTGCCCATGCATAAAAGACAAGTCCTGAGTAGAGGCCCCGGCCCTTGAAAGGATCTTTCATCAACATAGCCAGAAGGAATCCCAGGAGGAACTGAAGGGCCAGAGAACCCACAACCCAGACCAGGGTATTTCCAAGGATCTGAAGGAATCTGATATCAGGATTTGTGATCACATTTATAAAATTCTCGAATCCGTTGAAATGCAGGTTTGAAAGGTCAAACATATTATAGCTCTGAAAGGCCATTGTCGCACCTTTAAGAACTGGAAGATAAATAAAAAGGATTAGCAGCAAAGCGGCAGGTACAAGCATAAACCTGTGTGTATTGCGCTCGGAAATCATGAAATCTCCTTCATAAATCAGGGCGTTCAATATTAAATATGGAACGCCCTTTTGAATTATTTTAAATTATTTTGATGATAGATTCAGGCAATCAGTATTCCCAGTATCCTGACCATTTAGCAATGGCTTCATCAACTGTGATTTCTCCAATGAGAAGTGACTGCATATACTGTTCCTGGACCTGTGCCCAACCTGGGTATTTGGGAGAATCCAGAGGGTATTTGATGAAGGAATAAGTATCTGTATCAGACATTGTTGTTTCCCATGCTTTGTAAACACCTGAGCTGAAATAGGGATCAGAAGCGTATGATGCACCGTGAATGGGTAGAGGTCCGTATGCTTTACAGAACTCAGCATTCTTTTCGGCACCGGTCATATAAGAGATGAAATCCCATGCTTCGTCAGCCTTCTTGGTGTAGCTTGGGATACCCAGTCCGGCAAAACCGTAATCCAGATAAGATCTACCGCTCTTACCTACAGGAATAGGAATGACAGTATAGTTTTCTTCTCCAAGCTGTTCATTAACCAGTGCAACAGTATCAGGGTCTTGAATAAGGAAGGGTGTTGTACCTGAGATAAAGGCATTTACCTGCTCATTAAAGCCCCAGTTAATACCATCTGAGGGAACTGCATTCCTGAAAAGATCTACATAATTTGCAACAGCTTCTCTTGCAACATCATTGTTGAAAGAAAATTTCCCGTCAGAGGTTTTGTAAACATTGGCAGGATCGATATTATCAAGATCAGAAAGGATCATAACATCAGAGATTTTGAAGGAACTTCCTTTTCCACGGAATCCGAACCCGAACTGAGCTGCATTTTCACCGGAAATTGCAATTGCCATTTCATACATCTCTTCCATTGTGGCAGGCATCGTGTCATAACCGTACTGTTTAAGGATGTCAGTTCTTACAAACAGAGCCTTTACAAAGAAAAACTGAGGAATCAGGTAGGGAGTATTATCAACTGTTCTGGCAGCTGAATTAGCCAGAGGCAGAAGGTCTCCTGCTTCATCCCAGTCCTTGAGATACCCACTGAGATCCATGAGTTTGCCATTATTAACAAACTGTTTAATAGTATGATCTCTTACTTCTACTACATCCAGATCCTGATTTGAAGTCAGCATCAATGTCAATTTGTTGTCAGCCTGCTCGTAGGGGGGAGAAATTAAATTGATCTCCGCACCGGGATTAGCCGCTTTATAGTCATCGATAATGCCCTGTATTGTTGCTGTTCTTCCGGGGCTTGTCATTGTCTCAAAAAAAGTCAGAGAAACCGCACCGTCACCAGCTGCATCCTGTTGTCCACCAGCGAAAAGGGAAAATCCTGCAACACAGAAAATCAACCCCAGCATGAAAACCTTATTCATCTTAGCCATTAAAACACTCCTTTGGTATAACCATATCGTGATTTGGTACTACCATTCTTGATTTGCTTTGCTCATTTGTCAAGAGAATTTTATATAAAAAATCATAATACTAGATATGTTCAACCTTCAAGAGGCAGTAAAACACTGTCTCAATTAAGTTTAGCTTGTTTTATTTTAAAAAAGTGGTATACTTTCATTATATTGGTACTACCACTTCATGAGGCTAACAATGAAAGAGCTTAAATATCAGCAGATTTGCAGAACTATAAAGGCACAAATTGCTGAAGGATTCTGGAACCCGGGTGACAAAATCTTCTCTGAAAGACAATTGGCAGAAATTCATGATGTCAGCCGTCTGACTATAAAAAGAGCTCTTGCAGAACTTGTTTCAGAAGGCTTGCTGGAATATAAAACCGGGAAACAGGGAACTTTTGTAGCTTCAATAAAAGATAAAACAAAAATAGAAGGCGATAAGAATAATGAAGGGTTTATTGTTGTTGCCGTAGATAACCACACTCCTGCTTTTGCATCACACATTCTTCAGGGTATCCATGAAGGTCTATGGGAAAACGGTTATCACACGGTCTATTGCAACACTTATCAGGAAGGTGAATCCATAGTTGACCAAATACGATCACTCATCACCACAGCCCAGATCAAGGGTCTCATATATACTCCGGTATTAGGTCCAAGGGCTGACCATACAAACAATGAGGTTATAACGCTTCTGGAAAGCAGGAAAATTCCATATGTTCTTGTAGATCGTTTCCTTATCCATCGTGAAGATAACCGGGTAGTATTGAATAACAGAGAAATTTTCCGGTCTCTGGCTGAATTGCTAAAGAGTGAAAATCTCAAGAATATCCTTCTTGTTAATGGCTTTGATGCAACAAGTTCAAATGAACGGGTCCAGGGGATTCTTGATATCTACTCTACCGGGGATTCTGAGTTTTCATGCTATGAATTAGTTGTTAATGAGAAAGAACTATATCTCAACAATAAACTGTCTGATGCCGTTTATCATGAAATTGAAGAAAGGGGTCCCTTCTCGGCCGTTATTGGTATTAACCAGCAACTCCTTGATGCAGGTAAACAAATAGTTCAACATTTAAACATGGAGTGCCTTACGGCTACAATCGTTACCAGCAACAGAGAACAATACAGTGATATTTCCGTTGTTCAACCGATAACGAGGATGGGAAAAGAAGCAGCCCTTCTTCTTTTGAGATTAATCAAAGATCCTGAAATGCCCATAACACAGCTTGTTCTAAAAGCTGATATTCTTGATAACAGAAAAATCTGAAGGCATCAGAGCTCGATCAGCTTCCCTGTCTGCATAGCTTCTTCAGCTGCAAAAGCCATAAGGTGGCTCTGAACAGACTTTTCAAGAGAACTTGTCAGAGGCCTTGTTCTATCATTCAGATGAAGAATCAATTCCCTGACAATGCCATCATCTCCTCCGCCATGACCTGTTTCAGATGCATATAGAGAGACAGTACTGACTTCAGATGTCTCAAAGTCATAGATCTTGATTTCCCCTTTTTCCATATTCCCGCGGATCTCTCCCTTATTTCCCATGATCTTGATTGTTCGGGAGGTCTCATTGGTAAAGGCACTCATTGTGAATGTTGCAGGGATGCCATTGTCAAACACAAGATTCAGAACCTGCTGCTCCACAACATCATTATCACAGGCATATACACATCGACCGTAGGGACCTTCTTTTAATGCCTTACTGATTCCTGAAACTGTAAGGTCGGTAGTGAGTACACTGACAGGCCAGTCGGTGTTACCATTCAGATAAACCTTTGGTCCATAGTAAGGACATTCGGCATGATGGAAACAACCATCCAGACAGCGATCCGGAGCTCCTGCCGGTCTGTTCTCCGGGAGAAAAACTCTACGGGAGCCGAATGAAGATATTTTTTTACAATTTTGACCGGTAAGGAAAAGCAGAATATCCATGTCATGGCAGCTCTTGGCCAGGATCATGGGAGAAGACTCAGTCCTATTTCGCCAGTTACCTCTTACAAAACTATGGGAGTAATGGATGTGGCCTACATTCTCATTATGGGAGATCCCCTGTATTTCTCCGATTACACCGGAGTCCAGCTGCCTTTTCATCGCCGAGAAGAAGGGGGTGTATCTGAGAACATGAGCCACTGCTATAGATACATCATATTTTTTTGAAGATTCCAGCAGCAGGAGAGTATCCTCCCTGGTGACAGCAATCGGTTTTTCAAGAAGTATATGATACCCTTTCTCCATCGCCTTAATTGCCGGTTGTACATGCATTGTGTCCTGAGTACATATAAAGACTAAATCAGCTTTTTTCGGAGCATCCAAAAGTTCTTTCCAGTCAGAAAAAACATTGCTTTCATCAAGCTTAAAACGGCTGGAGAAGTTTTTGCGGCGTTCCTCTCTCGGCTCCGCAACAGATGTAATTTCAAGTTCATGGGGGAATTTTTCTGCATATTGTGCATAAGCATCCACGCCCCTGTTTCCTGCTCCTATAATTGCTGCCCTGATCTTTTTCATATACTCAAACTCCCTGATCACAAATTCATGTATAAATATAATCCAATATAAAATATGATAAATAAATAACATAAACGGATTGATTCTTATCATTTCCGGCACAATAATTAGATATGAATTATGGATCACTTATTCAGCAGGCCCGGAAACTGAAGACTCCGCATGATTACTACAAAGGGATTGGAAAGATAACATTCAGTCCACCTCAGAATATTCTTATCTTCTACAGAAATGGATTCAAAGAAAAAGAACTTGGGATAGATACCAACCACCACTATCGCCATGTTCTTATTTTCAACTGCGGGGATGTCATACGGCTGATGATTGACGGTTCACTCTCTACTTTGATGGAAGGACAATATATTCTCATCTTCCCATATCAATATCACCGCTTTCTGAATGATGCACAGAAGGAGCTATCCCTGCTTTTCATCACATTTGATATGGAGGAGGACCTACCTCTGCAATCAATGAGAAATCTCTGTCTGCCATACAGGGAGGATCAGGTTGATGCACTCGAGAGGGCGACATCCCTGTATCACGAGAATAAGGGAAATGAGCTGACATACCGGCTTGCTGTAATTCTCAGTAACCTGAAGGAGAACCTTGATCTGAAGACTGTTCATCTTCTTCATGATGCCTATGACCGCTCACCCATAGTATCGAGGATCTGCTGGCTGCTTTATAAAAAGAGAAAAATATCAATAATAGAACTGAGCACCGAGCTCGGCTATTCAGAAACTTATCTGAGACGTCATTTCAAAGAAAAAATGGGTATTACTTTAGGACGCTTCATCCTCGAAAGCCGCCTTACCGAGGCTATGAAGTATATCAGTACTACGGATAAAACAATTTCAGAAATTGCAGTACTGACCGGTTATGAAAGCATCTACTCCCTGAGCCGTTCTTTCAAGAACCATATGGGCATATCACCAAGTCAGTACCGGAAGAATCAAAAATAGCATTGTTCTTATCAGCTGAATCCCTATTACTTTTTCAGATCATCTAAAAAACAATCAACATACTTCTCTTCTGTCTGCCATGAACATATCAGTCTGACAGTGATCATTCCATCTTCAGATTCTTCCCATCTGTAGAAATGGTATTTCTCTTCAAGCTCAGAGACAACTCTTTCAGGAAGGACAGGAAAGATCTGATTTGTATATGATGTAAACTTAAGCTCATGACCGGCTTCAACAATGCCCTTCTGCAATTTTGCAGCCATTTTATTGGCATGTTCTGCCAGATCAAAAAAGAGTCCATCCTGAAACAGGGCCTGAAACTGCTGCCCCAGGAATCGACCCTTAGCCAGTATGGCACCACGCTGTTTCATTAGATATCTGAAATCCGATTTCAAGGTATCATTACAGATAACCAGGGCCTCACCGAAAAGGGCACCGTTTTTTGTTCCGCCAATATAAAAGGCATCACAGAGAGCTGCTATATCCTTGAGGCTCATATCACTCTTTGCAGAGCAGAGAGCCGAACCGAGTCTGGCACCGTCAAGATAGAGAAGAAGCCCAAGTTCATCGCATAGTGCTCTGAGTTCTTTCAGTTCATCCAGACTGTAGATAGTACCGACTTCTGTTGACTGAGAGATATAGAGAAGCCTTGGTTTTACCATATGCTCAAAATGATGTTCCTGTACTACCATTCTGACCTTATGAGGGACTATTTTCCCATCATCAGAATTCAAAGGAAAAACCTTATGTCCAGTTGCCTCGACAGCCCCTGTTTCATGCACATAGATATGACCCGATTCTGCAGAAATAACAGCCTCATGAGGACGTAGAAAAGCAGAGATTGCTACAAGATTAGTCAATGTACCGCCAACAATAAAGTGAATATCAGCCTCTTCACTCCCAATCTGATCTTTTAAGAGAGCCCGGGCCTTCTCACTATAGCTGTCCTCTCCGTAACCTTCATCCTGGAATCCAGCGGTTTCACTCATCATTTTAAGTATCTTCGGATGACCACCGTCTGAATAATCATTTTTGAAACTGTACATATAACTCTCCTTTGCTTCTATTGTTATCTCATGATAAAATAGAACGAATATTCACAAAACGATATTGTAGATATTTGATCGTTATATCGAATGTACAGATTAATCCAGGATTTGGCAAGTTATAAATCAGCAGAGAGCGGGACCATGAAAGAGATAAATACAAACATAGGTGAAAACCTGAAGAACATCAGAAAACACAGATCCATGACAATAGAGCAATTATCAGAAGGTTCGGATGTCAGTAAGAGCATGATCAGTGAAATTGAAAGAGGAATCAGGAATCCTTCGATCACTACAATTTGGAATCTGGCCAACTGTCTGAAAAAGCCCCTAAATTATTTCTTGACAGGCTCGGACAAGGACAGCCCTGACATATATAAAATAAATGAGAAGAACAGCATCCATGGAGACAGTTATACCTTCAATCCCCTGATGGACTTTGATGAAGATAAGAAGTTTGAACTTTATTTCAATGAATATCAACCCGGCTGTATAACCGAAGACTCTACACACTTTGAAGGTGTTGAAGAATTCGTGATGATCTGTAACGGATCTTTGACTCTGCATCTGGAAAATAAGGAATACACTGCCGCCGAAGCTGAAGTTTTTCACCTGAAAGGTCATAGAAAGCATCACTACAGTAATTCAGGAACTGAGGTGGTAAAGGCCTTTACTATTATGTATTACAGTAAGTAATTCAGAATCTATGAGAATAATCTCTCAGCACCACTCTCTATAAGGCCAAAATCATCTATCGTTTCCTTCTGTAACGGGAGGAAACCAGCTCACCCAGAAAAGTCTGTGTTGAGATATGTTCAAACATAAGATGCTCTGGAAGTGATCCAAAAAGAGACACTCCCCCCCCAAGCAATATGGGGATTCTTGTGATTATCATTTCATCAATGAGATCTTCTGCCAGGAAACTCTGGATTGTACTTCCACCATCAATATATAGATTTTTATACCCCTCTGCATTAAGCCTTGATATAATTTCAACAGGACTCCCTTTGACAAGCTCCACCTGATTATCTAAACCACCGGGCAGTGTGCTGAGGCTATTGCTTAATACAAAAACCTTTTTCTCATACGGCCAGCCGACCCCGAACCCTAATACGGTCTCCATGGTCTTTCTGCCCATAAGGATTGCATCAATACTATCAATGAATTCAGCCCAGCCCATGTCATCCTTATCCGGATTCGGAACAGACTCCAGCCAGTCGAGCCCCCCATTTCTGTCTGCAATATATCCATCTATACTTGTTCCTATATAAACAATATTACTCACTAACGATCCTCCGGGATGGTTTCGATTTTATTATATATTATCACAGCTGTCCAAGATAAAATTGCTTCATAAAAACAGCCCCATTTGACCATCTGAAAAAAACATTGATTCTGCCATTGGTTTTGGCTTATTCAACCATAGCCAGATATCTTTTTTCATGAACAATA